>JAAZFD010000286.1 GCA_012511925.1 Clostridiales bacterium | reverse complement strand
GTCGGTTTTCTTTATCTTTTCTTCAAGCTCTTTGGCCTTTTTCTCGTCATAAGTGGTTTGAGCTTTCTCAATTAAGGTAAGCATGTCGCCCATGCCTAAAATTCTTGATGCCATACGGTCGGGGTGGAAAGGTTCGATATCTGTTAGCTTTTCGCCAATTCCACAGAACTTTATGGGTTTTCCCGTTGCAGCACGAACGGATAGGGCAGCACCGCCCCTCGCATCGCCATCAAGCTTTGTTAGAATTACGCCTGTGATGTTTAGCTTTTCGTTGAATGTCTTTGCAACATTTATAGCATCTTGACCCGTCATAGCATCCACTACAAGCAACATTTCAGCTGGGTTGGTGGCATCCCTTATGGCTACGATTTCGTCCATCATGGCATCGTCGATATGAAGTCTGCCTGCTGTATCGATAATAACTAAGTCTTTTAAGAGTCTATTAGCTTCAGCTATTGCGAGCTTTGCCGTTTCAACAGGGTTTTTAGTTCCTCTTTCAAAAACGGGAACCTTCACCTTTTCGCCTACTATTTTTAGCTGGTCGATAGCCGCAGGTCTGTAAACGTCGCAAGCAACGAGTAGGGGAGACTTGCCAAAATGCTTTTCAAGGTAGGAGGCGAGCTTGCCTGCCATGGTTGTTTTTCCTGCGCCTTGCAATCCAAGTAAAAGTACAACCGATGGTGTGCGTGTGCCAAACTCGAGCTTAGCGTTTGAGCTTCCCATTAAAGCGATTAGCTCTTCATTTACGATTTTTATAACTTGTTGACCAGGAGTTAGGCTTTCTAAAACTTCCGTTCCTACAGAGCGAGCAGTTACGGTGTTTATGAAACTCTTTACAACGGCAAAGCTAACGTCTGCTTCAAGCAACGCAAGTTTAATTTCACGCATCGCTTCTTTTACGTCATTTTCTGAAAGCTTTCCTCTGCCGGTTAGCTTTTTGAATACGTTTTGAAGCTTAGATGCTAAACCTTCAAATGCCATTTACTCCTCCTCAATAAATTTCCATATACTGTTCAACGCTTCTAATTGTGCCGTTATGCCCTCATGTTTTTGTGGCAAGTTTGCACATTGGTGGTTGATTTCTCGCAAAGCTGAACGTGTTTCGCTTGTCTTTTTCACTAGATGTATAGCTTCTTCAAAAGCGTTTAGCCTGTTTGTAGCCGTGCAAATGGCATCTCGCACACCCTGCCTTGTGATTCCCTCACGTTCTGCAATCTCAAACAGCGAACAATCCTCGAATACATATTGCTCCATAATCGATAGCTGCCTTTCAGTTAGCAATGCGCCGTAGGCATCAAGCAAATCAACTAAAACTATGTACTCGTTAATGTCCATATTCTCTCCTGTAAAGCATTTTCACTTTACAGCGATTAGTTTATGCTATTGTGTTTTGTTTGTCAAGCGAAATTTTTGAATTTAAAAAATTTTTTGCGTGCTTGAAAACTCTTTTGTAGTTTAGAACTTTTTGCTCTTTTTAGGGTTTTAGCGAAATAATTTGCAGAAAGTTTTCAAATAATTATATTTTGTAGTGTTAATCAGTATTCATACACGAAAGTTAACGGCGGGTAAAACTAAAACCAGTATTCGTGCATTTTACTTAAAAATTCTTGTGTAATCGGAAACCCCGAGCTTTCGCTTATAATGGAATCGATTCCGCAATATGGGCATAGAGCGGCTAAATCGGGTGTCCAATCTTTTATCTCTTTGGGGTGGAAGATGGCTAGGCAATAGAAACAGCCACATATCGAATCACTTTGCAGCATTGCTTTATTGTTTGAGCAAAATCTGTGAGCATCAACAATGTTTTTCATTTACTATGAAACATCCTTTCAAATGAGGATAATAGTTTATTTCGTTTCGTATTTGTGTGAGTTAATGATATTTACGCGAATCATTGGTACGATAATTGATCCTCAACTAATTGCAAAAGGAAATCCCCTAAATCATCTGCAACTTTTTCAACAACGATGTATTTTTCACCGTTATAAATTGCCATAATCACAGGTGGTTCCCCATCTTTATTAAGTTGACTATAATCTAAGTATCCCATATACCCGTCATCAAAAAAATAGATTGGAAGCCAGTCCTTTGGCAGATTGAAATCTTGTCTATCCACTAATGCGGTTTCAACACAATTAGTTTCAGGGGAACCTGAAAAAGTATCTTTTACAATTCCAAAAATTTCTACCCCAAAAAAACCTAAATAACCAAATTCATTAAAATATTTATAGTTCTGTCTTGAAAATTTGATATTCAATAATTCTGATGCTTTAGAAATAATTGTATTAGGTTTTCCGTTGCCAGCAAAACAACCGTCGCATTGCTTCGCTAATTCAGTTGCTTTTTCAAAATTTTGATAACTCATATATCCTCCCCCAAAAGCACTAAGGAGGCAGAACTTCCGCCTCCCTTTATCTTTTGTAAATGGCACCCAGTAGGGGAATCGAACCCCTGTTGCCGCCGTGAGAGGGCGGAGTCCTAGGCCGCTAGACGAACTGAGCACGTAAGTTTATTATACAATATCCTAAGCGTTTGTCAATACACATTTCAAAAATATATGATTATTTTATCGAGTTCGCAACTTCGTTAATATCAGCAGTCATTTTATTGATTAAGTTGCTGATATTATCTAATGCAGAACCTATTTCGATGTCCTCTTTTACGGATTTATCACGCGTTGACAATTCAAAAACGCCACGCTGTAAAGTTTTAGGACTTATAACAACACGCACAGGAACGCCAAGTAAGTCTGCATCTGAGAACATAAAGCCAGCGCTTACCTGCCTATCATCAAACAGAACCTCGATTCCTGTACTTTGCAGTTCTGCGTAAAGCGTTTCAGCAGCCGCCTTCACTTCCTCGTTATCACTCCTTAAAGCGCAAATATGAACCTGCCATGGCGCAACCGTAATAGGCCAAATTGGACCATAGTCGTCGTGCTTTTCCTCACAAATTGAAGCAATCAATCGCCCTACACCGATTCCATAGCATCCCATAATCGGGTGAACCCTTTCGCCGTTTGGGTCGTCATAAGTCATGCCCATGCTTTCGGTGTATTTCGTGCCTAACTGGAATATGTTTCCTACCTCAATTCCATTCGAAACGGTAATAGATTTCTTTCCGCATGCGGGGCATATACCGCCCTCAATCGCTTTTCCTAAGTCGACATACTCGGGCTTGCCATAATCTCTTTCAATGTTGAAGCCTGTGTAGTGGAATCCATTCTCATTCGCACCGCAAACGTAATTTGTACCGCCCTCAAGCGACTTGTCGAACAAAACAGTACAGTCAGCTTTCAAGCCAACAGGACCAATAGAGCCGGCCACAATGCCTGCAAGCTCAACATTTTGAGCGGGATGCACCAAGCACTTCAAGTGATTACGGAGTTTAACCTCATTCAATTCTACATCGCCACGAATAAATACAATAATATAGGAATCGTCCTCGTTGCGTTGGTAAACAACCGCTTTGCAGGTTTTTTGCATAGGAACTTTCAAGAAATTGCTAATATCTTCTATAGTAGTATGCTCAAATGTTTCTACTTTCTGAAAAGGCTGTAGTTCTGCATCGGGAACATTCTTGATAATGCAGTCTGCAGCTTCAACATTCGACTTGTAACCACATTCAGGACAAATAACTATTGTATCTTCTCCAATGTCAGTCAAAAGCATGAATTCATGTGAAACCTTACCGCCCATCATTCCCGAATCCGACAGCACAGAAATAACCTCGGGCAAACCAACTCGTGCAAAAATCCTCTCGTATGCCTTGTGGCAACGCTCATAATATTTTTCCAAATCCTCTTGTGAAGTGTGAAAAGAGTAGGCATCCTTCATAGTAAACTCACGAACACGAATCAAACCGCCACGTGCCCTCGGTTCATCTCTAAATTTCGTTTGAATCTGATATATCATAAAAGGGTATTTTGTGTATGAGGCGGCAACATTCATAGCCAAATGAACCGCAGCTTCCTCATGTGTCATTCCTAAAACCAAATCTGCACCCGACCTGTCTTTGAATCTGCATAACTCGCTGCCAATGCTATGAAACCTACCCGACATCTCCCAAAGCGATGCCGGCATTACGACGGGAAACATAACCTCTTGAC
>JAAZFD010000285.1 GCA_012511925.1 Clostridiales bacterium | reverse complement strand
TGTCTGCCCTGCCCTGCGTTGCCTTGGTTAGTGCGTTCAAAAAATCGTCATACACGCAAATTTTTGGGTCTAACTTTTTGGCTGTTGGGGGGAGATTGTATTCGATATTCGGCAATAGCGGTCTTGCCATGGATTGGCTTAAACCTACTCTGCGTAGGCTGTCTATAATAATTCCCTGCTCGTTTGTAAGTATGATGTTGGATTGCTTGCCCATTATCTCGCAAATCAGCTTGTAGCAAGCAGTTTCAAACAATTCGCTCATGCTTTCTATTTCAAAAACTACTATTCTGTCCGAATTTAATTGGTGAATCTCTTTGATTCTGCCGCCAGTTAGATGCTTTCTTAGCATCATACAGAACATGGGGGCATCTATAGGGTTTGGCTTTTTGTTGTCAGTTAAATGTACCCTGCACCTTTGAGCATCGGTTGAAATCACTACCATGCGATTGGACGACTTCAAGCGAACAGACAGCACTATTTCATGCGCTTCGGGTTGGTTGATTTTATCGATTTTACCGTTAGTTATTTCGTTTTGAAGTTCTAATACACAAGCGGAAAGCGTCTAGCCGTCAATCGTCATCGCTATACATCAACTTTCTTAGTTTTCTTCCGCCTGGTATGAATTCAAGGTCTGCCTTTGTGAACAGCTTGAACATAATTACGCAAAGTCCATACACTACAACTCCAACGGCTACTGCGGCAAGTGTTGCCAATGTGCCATGCCCTGCTTGAGTTAGGATTCTATACACAACATAGACGGAAATTCCCATTAGTGCTGTCGCAATCATTGGCTTTATGAACATATCGTATGAATCTAATTTCATTCTTGTTATTCTTACAAGCGCCCAAATATCTATTGCCGCCGCCAAAGCATAACAAGCAACGGTTGAAATCGCCGCACCATGAATATTTATTGATGGGATTCGCATGAGAATTATCATGGTGATAACCTTCAAAACTCCGCCTAAGAATAGGTTCACCACAGGAACCAAGGGACGGTTAAGCCCCTGCAAGACACCTGTAACCGCCTGCACGATTGAGAGGAACAGCACACCTATAGAGGCTACACGCATGAGGTTTTCGGCAACATCTAATTCTGCTGGCTCTAAATAGCTAAACAGCATTGCGATAATGGGTCTGCCTAAAATAAAAAGCCCAACTGCGCATGGTAAGCCGATTATTATGGATAGCTTCAAGCCTGTTTTTGATGCTGAAATTACTCCCTTTATGTCCTTTTTCGCCCTTGCTCCCGAAATTGCAGGTACTAAGCTCATAGCTAAAGCCACCGTAAGTACCGCTGGCATATTTATTAGAACGGTTACATTGCTTCGTAAAATTGCATAATAATCGCCTGCAAGCTCGGGTGTAAAGCCTGTTTTTGTTAGTGTGTTTATAATCAATGCGCTGTCGGCAATTCCTGTTAGCGGCATAATCGACGCGCCTATCGTAATCGGAATGGCAAGAGCCAACAAGGCTTTTACAAGCGATTTTCGGCTTTCGGGCTTGAATCGCTTTGAGTTTTTTAGGGTATCTGCAAGCATCTCTTTTTTTCGTCTGTAAAAGAAAATAATTACTATTAAGGCAATAACCTCTGAAAACGAAACGCCAATCAAAGCGCCCATTGCGGCATACTCATAGCCTTTTGGCAACAGCATTTTCGCTAATGTGAAGCCTGCAAGTAATTTAATTACCTGCTCTGTTACTTGCGAAATTGCCGTTCCGCCCATAAGCTGCAAGCCCTGTAAATAGCCACGATAAGCACACATTATTGAAACGAATAGTAACGCAGGAGATAATGCCATGAACGACAGCGTTGCGCCCTCTAAACCCGACATTCTTGCCAAAGAGCCAGAAAGCAAAAACATTGTAATAGAGGTTACTATTCCAATTATTACAAGCATTTGGAACGCAACTGTAAAAACCTTTCTCGCTCCTAAAAAATCGCCCCTTGTTACACGCTCGGACACAAGCTTAGAAATAGCTGTGGGAAGTCCTGCCGATGAGATTACTAAAAGCCATGAGTAGTAGGGATAGGCAATTTCATAGAACTTCATACCCTCTGTTTGGAGTATGCCCGCAAGTGGAATTCTATAAATTGCGCCGATTATCTTTGCTAAAAGACCGGCTATGCCAAGTATGGCAGCACCCATTACAAAGGATTTGGTTTTTTTATTCTTAATTTCCATGCCCCTTCGTTTCCTTCCAGCTTATCATTATACATTATACC
>JAAZFD010000030.1 GCA_012511925.1 Clostridiales bacterium | reverse complement strand
GTGCAGTAACTGATTCTGTGGAATGATTCTTGAATAAATGTTTGTGATTATAAACAATTATGCTTTGGAGAGAATTATCTTCGTACAAATACTTCTTCAAATCTCCAACTATGTAGTCTTTGCCTTCGAACTCAAACTCGTACTTTTCGTCTATATACGCTTCTACAAATTTTCTTGCAAACTCGCTGGTGTTCAAGTAAATGTTTTCGTTTGGATTTTCCTCTATCGAATTAGTTACTATCCATGCGTTATAAATCACATCATCAAGTATATAGGATATGCTAAGCATAATACTATTGAGTTTTCCTGTGTATTCGTTATTTCGTTTCTCTTTATAATAATAATATTTAACCCTGTAATTCTTTGATACCTCCTGTTGCAGCGGGTGATTTTGCGAAAACAGCTTTTTGCACTTTTTGCAATACAATCCATCAAAGCTTTCCCCTTTTCTATTTGTGAGAGTAAAATCATCAATCAATTCCCCCTTGCATTTTAAACAACGGTATATCGGATAATTAATTGCAAAAACTTCAAAAATAAAAAAGCGTTTGAATTTTGATGGCAACTCAAACTTTTTTCTCGAAAAGAATTTCTTAGTATAGAATCGTCTGCATTTATAGCAAATTCTCCCCCATACGCTTACCTTTTTAACCTTATTCGTTTTCTTCTCAGTAACATTAAAAGACACTTTTTCATCTACTAACTCACCGCTGCATTTTCTGCATACTGCTGAGGTAAAATTATTCATTTCGAGTGCTTGTAAAGCATAATCAGAATGTATTTTATACTTATTACACATTTTTTCTTCATAAAAATCTTTTGAAAAGTACATTTTGCATTTAGAACAGTACCAACCCTCATCCATTTCAATATATGTACCCACTTTATTAGGTTCGCTACAATCTATTGGATTGGAATGTTTCTGCAACTCATTGCTACATTTTGGGCAATAGGGTAAGTTATAATCTACAGCAAAAATATCAAAGATTCTTTCTCTAACAGAAGAAAGGTATTGCTTTTTGTCTTTTACTGAATACATTATTTGCTCCCAAATTATTCTTATTAAGTGTTACAATACTAATACCATAAATTATTATAAGACTTAAACGCTACTTATGCAATTCATTTGACAAGACCACAAAAAAGCGTAAACTATAGAAAAAGTAATAGCGGAGGGCTTATGCGATTAGGTTGTTTTGTTTTTATTCTTATGGTGGTACTTGTTTTTTCTGCCTGCTCGGGTGTGCAAACCCCTACGGCTACGCTTGTGCCAAGTTCTGAACCTACACCCGAATCTTCTTACAGCTTTAATACGCTTGCTCCAAGCGGCGGCGGAATGTTAGGTTCTAACGAAAAGGTTGCAAAGACGGATGCTCAAACCGCATACAACCTACTTTCTGTTGAGTTGGTTTCGAATGGCGATTCGATTGAGAACGGCACATTGATAATAGTTCAAAAGGGCAAATACTACGAATACACCTGCTTAGACGGCGCATTGACTTTAACTAACACCTACGAAAGAGAGCCAAACGCCAACGGCTTGTATAGAGAAGTTGACGGTAAAACGATTACCTTTGAAGAGTACGAGCTTGAGGATTTAGCCGAGCATGTTCGTATATTCGTGAAAAAGTAATGTGTAAATTTGCTAGATAAAGCAATAGTTTTCCTCTTGCCACAAACTAAAGTACATGCTATAATTTGATTTATGAAAAAAGATACAAAAAAGAAAAATACAAAGAAGCAGAAACGGACAATAAACATTGTTATATACACGATTGCAGCATTGCTTATTGTTTTTGCTATAGTGCTTTTGGTACGTGAGTTTGTGTTCATTCCGCCAGAACCCTACACAACTCCACCTCCGCAGGATGCTTTACATACATTAGAGCCTGTAGATCGTTTGGGAACTCCTGTTGACCCGGATGCGTACGAGATTATTCCCGTTAAGTTCCACTTCATAAAGCAGGAGGTTTCTACAAATATAATGCCTGTGGGTATTGACGAAAACAATGTTATGGAGTCTGTGGATTCTGCATCCATGCTTTCTTGGCTTTCGGTAAGTCCATACGTTGCACCCGGTGATGTTGGAAACGCAGTAATTGCAGGGCATAACCTATGGCGTGGAGAAGCAGGGGTTTTTTCTCTACTCAAAAAGATGAGCATTGGCGATTCCGTGGCGATTACCTTCGATAATGGTTCTGTACGTTATTTTAAAGTTGCAGAGATTTATGAATGTTCCTATTCCGATTTAGGACCTATGTCAACCGATGCATCAGAGCCAATATTGACG
>JAAZFD010000284.1 GCA_012511925.1 Clostridiales bacterium | reverse complement strand
TTCCGGCACAGGTGGCGGTGCAATTTTAACAATAAAGTTTACTGGCGATACGAAAAGGCTTGCGGCAGGGTATGCGAAGCTGGAGATATTAGAGTAGGAAATCCTTCAAGAGTATGTCAAAAGAATGTAGGGGCGGGCATTACCCGTCCCCAACATATCGACAAATAGCAGAATTACACACCAAAAAATTTTGGGGCGACACCATGCGTGTTCGCCCCTGACATAACATTATAGTATTTTAATTCCCATCCTCTTGCCAAGATTGCTCGGTACACTCCGTAAACCTTGTAATAGTAGGATTCCACATCAATTTTACCTTGCCAACAGGGCCGTTTCTGTTCTTAGATATTATCAGCTCGCATTCGTCTGTATCTGATTTTTCGTGCATTTTCGGTCGATAAAGCATCAAAATTGTATCGGCATCCTGCTCTATTGAACCCGAGTCCCTAAGGTCGGACATTACAGGTTGAGGGCTTTCCTTTCTTTTTGCAGGCTCACGGGATAATTGCGACAGCACGATAAACGGAATTTTTAGCTCCCTTGCAAGCAGTTTCAGCTCACGCGTGATAGATGAAATCTCTTGCACCCTGTTGGAGTCCTTAGTTTTGTCTGCACCCTTCATAAGCTGCAAATAGTCGATTATAACCATATCCAAACCGCTTTTTGCTTTCAATCGGCGGCACTTTGTACGAATTTCAGGAACGGTTGAAGAACCCATATCGTCAATATAAATATTTGAACGCTCTAAAGGCCCTACCATATCAGAGGCTTGCCCCAACTCCTCGTCGGTTGCTGTGGCGTTCTTGATTTTTTGCATATCAACCATGGCTTCAGAGCATAAAAGCCTCATAACAAGCTGTTCTGATGACATCTCTAAGCTAAATATAGCAACGGTTTTATTTGAACGCAAAGCGGCATGTGCGGCCATATTCAAAGCAAATGAGGTTTTACCAACGCTCGGACGGGCGGCTAATATAACCAAATCGCCCTGTTGAAAGCCGGATGTAAAGCCGTCTAATAACGGAAAACCAGAGGGCATACCCGAAATCTTGCCTTTAAGGCTCATAAGCTCGCCTATGCGCTTATAACTCGCAAAAACTGCTGGCGCAATATGAACAAGCGAATCCTCGGTTTTGTTTGTGGCTATCTGATATATCTTGCGCTCGGCTTCGTTTAATGAATCCGTTACAGGCTTTTGAGTATCAAAAGAATCCGAAACGATTACTCCGCCTGCCTCAATTAAGCGCCTGCGTGTACCCTGCTCCTTCAAAATCTGAACGTAGTAGTTCACATTTGCGGCAGAGGGCGTATAAACCGAAAGCTCGGTAATGTAAAGCGTTCCGCCTGCACTCTTTAGCTTGCCTATTTGCTCTAATGCATCTATTACGGTTATGGCATCTATGGGAGTGCCACGGTTGTAAATCTTCGTCATGGCGGTGAAAATATCCACGTGCGCAGGCTCGTAAAAATCATCGGGGTGAAGAATGTCGCAAGCCGATTCTGCCGCAGGTCTTGAAAGCATAATAGAGCAAAGCACCGATTTTTCCGCATCAATATTATACGGCGGTATTCGTGCCGTTATATTCGTTTCTATTTCCTTTGCATCCGCCCTAAAGTTTGTTTTTTCCATAGTTTATTCGCTCTTTGGCAGTACCTCAACCTTGAAGTTTGCAGAAGTATTTTCAAACATATGCGCCTTAACATCAGTTATACCTAACGCCTTTATTGGTTCGGATATTTTAATCTTTTTCTTGTCTAACTCAATATCGTATTGCTCGAGTAGGGCAGCAGCAATTTCGTTCACGGTTACAGCCCCGAATAGCTTGCCGTTCTCGCCAGCCTTGGCATAAATTTTCACAGTTAAGCCGCTCATGGAATCCGCCAACTTCCTTGCGTTGTCCTTTGCAACCTCTTTTTTGTGTTCAATAGCCTTTGCCTTTACGTTTGCCGCATTTATGTTGTGTGCCAATGCAGGCTCGGCTAATCGCTTGGGAATCAAAAAGTTTCTTGCATAGCCGTCAGAAACATCAATTATTTCGCCCGCTTTTCCGCTACCCTTTACATCCTTTAATAAAATAACCTTCATTTGCTTTGTTCCTCCTTCATATAGTCCTCGATTGCCTTTTTCAACATAGAAATCGCCGTTTCCATAGTTACATCATACAACTGAACCCCTGCTATTGCCAAGTGTCCTCCGCCGCCCAAATGCTCGCATACCCTTTGAACATTTATAGTGCCTAAGCTCCTTGCATTTATAATAATCTGATTTTCAAAGGAACTCAACACAAAAGATGCAGTAATTCCCTTTATTGTTATGAGAGAGTCTGCCGCAGTTGCAGAAATAATCTGACAATTAGCTTCCTCATGGCATACGGCAATCGCAATGCCGTCTGGCAACATTGTGGCTGACTCCACAACCCTGTTTCGTGCTTGGTAGGTTAGCATATCGTCTTGGAACATCTGCTTTACAAGCCCAGTATCTGCACCGCATCTACGCAAATAGCTTGCCGCATCGAAGGTTCTAACGCCTGTATTGAAAACAAAATACTTCGTGTCAAGGCTTATTCCTGCCAACAGCGCTGTCGCCTCCAAGGGCATTTTCGGTTGCTTCTCAAAGAAAACCTGTATAATCTCCGTTACAATTTCAGAGGTTGATGAAGCGGCAGGCTCTAAATAAGAAATTGTTGCCGTAGTTATGGCATCAGCAGAACGCCTGTGATGGTCGACAACCGCTAACTTCTGTGCTTTTTTTAGAATATCATGAGAGCATACAAGCACTTCCCTTTGCGTATCCACCACGATTAAAAGCGATGTTGGCTTGAACGCATCTATTGCAAATGACGGGTCTATAATATAGTCGGAAGCATTGCCCAGCTTTTGATACATAAGCGACTCTAC
>JAAZFD010000283.1 GCA_012511925.1 Clostridiales bacterium | reverse complement strand
CAATAGGTCCTTTTATCGAAACGGACTTGCAGGCGGATAATCTGAAAATCTCTACACGCTTGAATTGCGAGGTTAAGCAAAAATCAAATACTTCTAATATGACACATTCGGTTGCAAAGCTAATCAGCTATATTTCACAGGTGATGACGCTTTTGCCTGGTGATATAGTGGCAACAGGCACTCCCGAGGGCGTAGGACCTATGCAGGTGGGTGATGAGGTTGAGGTTGAAATAGAAGGAATTGGCATATTGAAGAACACTATTATTTGAATAAATTCATAAATAAATATAATGTTTAGAGTTGCGCATAGTGTAACAATATGTTGTGGCTCAAATATTATCGGACACTAAAAAGGCTATTTTCTGAATTGATTAGCCTTTTCTTTTTTGTTATAATGGGAGTCCACAGCATGAAAAATTATGTAATGGGCTTGGAACTTTGCACAAAGACATTAGCAAATTTTGTGTAGTTTAATAGAAATGACATTAACTTACGAAATGGAGGAAAGAATGGAGAATATCAGGGGTCTTTGGCAAGAGGCATCGGAGTATTTGAAGCAAAAAATCAGTCCCATTAGCTACAATAACTGGTTTGCAAACTTAGTTCCTGCACGTACAGAGAACAACAAGCTCTTATTGATTGCAGAAACTGATTTGGCAAAGAAAACCTTAACAAATATGTACACCGAAACAGTCGCAGAGGCACTTAATGCCGTAGGTGCAAGGGGTTTGACAGTTGCATTCATCACAGAAAGCGAGAGTATAGATGAAACACCAATAGAAAATGGTACAACTCCGCCTATGCTCAATCCAAAATACACCTTTGATACCTTTGTAGTGGGCGAATCCAACAAGTTCGCTCATGCTGCCTGCACAGCCGTTGCAAGCAAGCCTGCCATGACATACAATCCTCTATTTATCTATGGCGGTGTCGGTTTGGGCAAAACTCACCTTATGCATGCCGGAGGACACGCAATTTACGAATCGAATCCAAAGCTGAAGGTGCTGTATGTAACAAGCGAAACCTTCACCAATGAAATGATACAATCCGTTAGGGATAACTCGAATGCAGAGTTCAGAAAAAAATATAGAGATATTGATGTGTTGATGGTAGATGATGTTCAGTTTTTAGCAGGAAAAACCTCAACACAAAGCGAATTCTTCCATACATTTAATACGCTTTTCGTAGCAGACAAGCAGATTATCCTCACTTCGGATAGGCCGCCAAAGGAGATTCCTACGCTTGATGCAAGGATGTACACAAGGTTCGAATGTGGTTTGGTTGCGGATATTAACTCACCAGACTTTGAAACACGTGCCGCAATTTTAAGAAAGCGAGCCGATATGGACCATATTGTAGTTTCAAACGATGTAATAAACTACATTGCCGAAAAGGTGCAATCTAATATTAGAGAGCTTGAGGGTGCGTTTACCCGCGTTGTTGCATACTCACAGCTTTCGGGCGATAAGATAACAAACACGCTTGTTGACAAGGTGCTTACCGACCTATTGCAACGCAGCGTTTCAAGGCGAATTACTCCGGAAATTATACTACAGGTGGTTTCTGATTATTATCAATATTCGGTTGACGACCTTACTGGCAAAAAGCGTGATAAGAGGGTTTCAAACGCAAGACAGCTATGTATGTATATGTGCAGAAAAATTCTTGACTTGTCTTTCGAGAATATAGGCACAGCCATAGGCGGCAAGCACTATACAACCGTTATGTATGCTTGCGAAAAGATTTCCGAGGAGTTGGAGAAAAATGCTAGAGGCGAGATGAAGATAGCTATTGAGGATATAGAGGCGAGATTGCAGCTATAAATAATTTTGATGCTGGCGGGCTAACAGGTACGCCCCAGAGTGTCGCTAAAGTATCAGCAGGTGAACACGCAAGGAAATCCCCCTATCAAGTAAAAGAGATATAACTCAAAAAAGCTAATGCAAAAACGCATTAGCTTTCTCTTAGGAAAAAATTACGAAGCAGCTTTTTTATTCGCTCCAAACCACGCCTACCGTTGACAGCCCCAGATGAATTGCCAACACAGGACCTAATTGCCTTTTCCGCACTTCTATATTGGGGAATCTATGCCTTACTTCGTTGTAAAGTGCAGAAACCGTATCGGAATCCTTAACATAATGCACAAAAACCTTCTTTGCGTTTTCGGAAATCTGCTCTACCATTTTGTTCACTTGATTGTAGCGACCACGCGCCACACCATCAGAAACCACCGCACCATCAACGCACTTTAGCATGGGCTTTAGGTTCAATACCGTTCCAACGGATTGACGCACTATGCCCAGTCTGCCGCTTTGACGCAAGGGTGTCATATCATCAACTGAAAATGCTATGGATATTTTTGAACGCAGGTTTTGAAGCTGTTCTGCAATTTGAGCTACTTCCATTCCCGAGGTTGCCATTGCACGGGCTTTTTCTACAAGCATATAAATTCCACCAGCTGTTGAAAGTGAATCTACCACTGTGATTTTATCGCTATTTACTTCCCTTGCGGCAATAGATGCACTTGAGTATGTGCCGCTAAGCCTTGAAGAAATCGTTATGCACAGCACTTCAAAGCCGTTTTGTATCAGTTCTGAGAACGTGCTCATAAATGCAGAGATATTTGCATGAGCGGTTTGGGAAGTGTAATTGCTTCTGAAAACAAGCCTTTGGTAATCGCCGTTTTCTCCAACAAAGGTTTCGTTATAGATATGCCCATTTACCGTATAAGTTAGTGGAACAACCCAAACGCCAAGGCTTTTTGCTTCACTTCTGGTCATGTAAGCTGAACTGTCAGTTACTATTGCAATCATGTTCTCTCTCCTATTTTGCGGAATTTTTTATACCTTTTGCTTACAAGCGTGTCTATGCTCTCGCTTTTGTTTTTGTTGAATGTATTTATAAGCTCGCTTTTTATATTGCTACACATCGCCTGAAAGCCCTTGCTTTCAGGAATTATTGCTTCGATTACACCAAACTCCAACAGATGCTCGGCAGTTAGCTTCAAGCATTCGGAGGCTTCCTTTGTTTTTGAAGAATCCTTCCAAAGTATGCTTGCACAACCCTCTGGGGAAATAACCGAATACACAGCGTTTTCAAGCATCCACACTTCATCTGCTACTGCTAATGCTAGTGCGCCACCACTTCCGCCCTCACCTATGAGAATAGAAATGATTGGCACTTTTAGCGTCATCATTGTGTATAGGTTTTCGGCAATCGCCTGTCCCTGCCCTCTCTCCTCTGCACCAATTCCGCAATATGCACCTGAAGTATCTATTATGCAAACTATTGGGCGGTTGAACTTTTCGGCTAATTTCATTTGCCTTAATGCTTTTCTATAGCCCTCTGGGTGTGCAGCACCGAAATTTCTCATAACCCTTTCATTCGTGTTGCTACCCTTTTCAAGCCCTATTACCGTTACAGGCATATCTTCGAGCAAAGCAATGCCGGCTACAACCGCTTTATCATCTGCGAATCTTCTGTCGCCATGCATTTCTGTGAAGTCGCTAAAAATAGCCTCTATGTAACTCTTTGCAGTGGGTCGTTTAGAACTTCTTGCCGCCTTAACCTTATCGAATGCGCTCATGATACTTCACCGCCCTTCGAGTGTAGCCTTAACAGCTTTGCTATGTATGCTTTTTGCACTTTTCTATGAACTATTTCGTCTAAAAATCCCTTTTCAAGTAAGAATTCTGCCCTTTGGAAGCCCATGGGTAGCTTTTGCCGTATTGTTTGCTCGATTACTCTTGGTCCTGCAAAGCCGATTAGCGCTTGGGGTTCAGCGATTATAATATCGCCCAACATGGCAAAGCTGGCTGTAACTCCTCCCGTTGTGGGGTCAGTTAATACGGTTAGATAGAGGTTGCCCCTATCGCTATGATTTTTCACCGCACCGCTAACCTTTGCCATTTGCATAAGCGACAGAATGCCCTCTTGCATACGTGCGCCACCCGATACTGTGAAGCCTACTACGGGGAGGTTTCTTCTTGTTGCTTCTTCAAAAAGCCTTGTTAGCTTTTCGCCTACTACCGTTCCCATGCTTCCCATCATAAAATATGGCTCCATCACGAACAAAGCAGTGCTATATCCGCCTATTGTGCAGAAACCGCAAACAACCGCATCGTTTTCGGCGCTTTCAAGCCTTGAGGAATTTAATTTCTTATCGTAATTAGGAAAATCGATTATATTATGCGAAATCATATCGGCATCGTTTTCCATAAACGTGTCTTTGTCGGCTATTTTGTCTATGCGTTGCCTTGCGTTCATGCGGAAATGATACTCACAGCAGTTGCAAACATTATAATGCTCTGCTAATTCGCTTGTGAAAAGCGTTTTCTTGCAATTTGGGCATGCTACGCACATTTCATCGGGAATATTAACCGCTGGGTTTTGTTTCAGCCTTCTATTGCCCTCAAGCTCGTTCTTTGGTTTTTTGAAAATACCCTTTCTTATCATTATTTATTACTAATTCTCCTATCTCTTTCTTTTCTCTAAGAAGTCGATTGTGTAATCGCCCGATTTGAAAATCTTATCCGATAAAATATCCATGTGAAGCTCGCTATTATGCTCTATTCCCTCAATTACAAGCTCGCACAATGCCGCGCGCATTTTTCGTATCGCTTCTTCCCTTGTTGCGGCGTGGACTATCAGCTTTCCTATCATCGAATCATAGTATGGCGGAACGAAATAATCCTGATATACGGCTGTATCGAAACGCACCCAAGGTCCTCCCGGAACGTGCAGGAGCGTTATTTTTCCGCAGCTTGGGCGATAGTTCTCCATGGGGTTTTCCGCATTTATTCTGCATTCAATAGCATGACCCTTTAGTTCTATGTCTTTTTGCTTGAAGGGCAGTTTTATTCCTGCGGCTACCCTTATTTGCCATTGCACGATGTCAATTCCTGTTGTCATTTCGGTTACGGGATGCTCTACCTGTAGCCTTGTGTTCATCTCCATGAAATAGAAATTCTTGTCTTTGTCGAGTAGAAATTCGATTGTGCCAACACCTGTGTAATTGACCGCCTTAGCTGCCTTTGTAGCAACCTCGATTAACTGATTGCGAATATCGTTTGAGATTACAGGTGATGGGCTTTCCTCGATTAGCTTTTGGTTTTTTCTTTGAACAGAGCACTCACGCTCGCCCAAGCAAACCACATTCGAAAAGTTATCGCACATTATTTGCATTTCAATGTGCTTTGCAGGCGATATGAATTTTTCTAAATACACTATGCCATCGCCAAATGCGCTTAATGCTTCACTTGATGCTGCCATAAAGGCGGAATCAAACTCATTGACAGACTTTACAAGCCTTATTCCCCTACCGCCACCGCCTGCACGCGCCTTTATTAGCAAGGGGTAGCCTATAAGCTCAGCTTCTTCCTTACCATGAGCAATATCACGCACCTTGTCGCAACCAGGTATTACGGGAACACCAGCGTTTCGCATTGTGCGCTTTGCGGCTTCCTTATCTCCCATGTTTTGTATGACTTCGCTTGTTGGTCCTATGAACCTGATATTGCATTGCTCGCATAGTTTAGCGAACTTCACATTTTCAGACAACAGCCCATAGCCGGGATGTATGGCTTCTGCGCCTACAGCGGCGGCTAATGAGATTAGTGCATTCATATTTAGGTAGCTATCACGCACCATTGCAGAGCCTATGCAATAGCTTTCATCTGCAAGGCTTACGTGAAGGGCATCTCTATCCGCTTCGGAAAACACCGCTACGGTTTGTATGCCCATCTCTTTACAGGCTCGTATTATTCTTACCGCTATTTCGCCACGGTTTGCTATTAAAACCTTAGAAAACATACTCACCTTATGGAATCTATTATTGCAAACGAAAGCTCGCCAGTAACGCATAGCTTTTCATCTACATATCCCTTTATCTCTGTAAAGCAGAACATTGCCTTTTCCTTTACCAACTCACATTCAAAGCGTATGGTGTCCTTGGGCTTCACAATCGATTTAAACTTCACATTGTTTATCCCTGAAAAAAGCGCAATCCTGTTCTTCAGCTTATCCGCCAAAAGAACGCAACAGGTTTGTGCAGCCATTTCACATTGTATAACACCGGGAACTACTGGCTCATTCGGAAAATGCCCTTGTAGGAACCATTCATCGCCCCTTATATAGCGGCTTCCGTATGCTATGCCATCGCTTCCAACATAGGCTTCGTCAATTAAAAGCATAGGCTCTCTATGGGGTAGAATCTCTTTTAACTCGTTAATTTCCATGCTTCCTCCTACAGCTCAATACACCTTGAACAGGGTTTGACCGAACTCCACAATCTGACCATTTTCAGCGCAAATATCAACTAATTCACCGTCAACATCTGCGGTTATTTCGTTCATAACCTTCATGGCTTCGATTATGCAAAGCACATCGCCTTTCTTTATGCGACCGCCAATCTTAACGAAAGGCTCAGACTCTGGGGAGGGTGCTTGATAAAACACGCCAACCATGGGGGATTTTACCTCGCTTATCTCGTTGAAATCCACAGAGCCATTTATTATGGGTAGCTTCTCGTTTTCACTAACCTGATGAGTTACAACAGGCATAGTTATCGGAATCTGCGTGGGGGCGGCTTGAGATATGGTTTTCTCTAAACGAATCCTCGTTTCGCCCTCACAAAATTCGATAACAGATAAATCCTGCTCTCTAAGCACCTTTGCAAGTGCTTTTATATGTTTTATATTCATATTCATTCCTCATATTTTTTTAGTGCGATACAGGCATTATGTCCACCAAAACCAAGGGAAATTGAAAGCGCAGTATTGATTATCGCTTCCCTCTTTTTGTTTGGAACATAATCAAGGTCGCATTCGGGGTCTGGCACTTCATAGCCCACGGTTGGCGGTGCAATATTGTTTTTGATAGCCAATACAGAGGCGATTGCTTCTGCCGCTCCTGCCGCTCCTAACATGTGCCCTGTCATGGACTTAGTAGAGCTAATCATGGCAGTTTTTGCGCTTTCGCCCAATGCATTTTTAATGGCTTTGGTTTCTGCCTTATCGTTTAGGGGAGTGCTTGTGCCATGCGCATTGATGTAGATATTGTTTAAATCGCTGATGTTGGCTTCTTCTATTGCAAGTTTAATTGCAGTTGTGCCACCCTCCGCTTCTGGATGGGGTGCTGTTACGTGGAAAGCGTCTGATGTATTGCCATAGCCGCTTATTTCTGCATAAATCTTTGCGCCTCTTGCCTTTGCGTGCTCGTAATCCTCAAGAATCACAACTGCGGCACCCTCGCCCATTACAAAGCCATCTCTGCGCTTATCGAATGGAATAGATGCAGTCTTTGGGTCTTGACTAAAAGACAGTGCCATGCAGTTTGCAAAGCTTGCAATAGCCAACGGGCAAATAGCCGCTTCAGAGCCGCCTGCGATGATTGCATCTGCATAGCCATGCTTTATAGCCCTAAATGCTTCACCTATTGCATGAGTTGAGGTTGCACAAGCCGTAACCACTGCCAAAGAGGGTCCTTGAGCGTTGAATCGTATGGATATGTTGCCAGCAGCCATGTTTGCTATCATCATGGGGATAAAAAACGGTGATATGCGTGAAGGTCCTCTATTTATCATCTTTTCGGTTTCGGATACAAAGGTTTCAATGCCGCCTATTCCCGAGCCAACATATACGCCAAGCCTTTTGGGGTTGTAGTCTTTTAGTTTGCTATCCTCCATAGCTTGAGTAGCAGCTGCCATTGCGTATTGCGAATAAAGGTCCGTTCTTCTTATTTCACTTTTTTCGGAATAGTACAGATAGGGGTCAAAGCCTTTAACCTCTGCTGCAACCTTAACCTTGAAGTCATCGGTATTGAATTTTGATATGAAATCAATTCCCGAATTTCCGTTAATAATATTATCCCAATAAGTATTTACATCGTTTCCAACGGGCGAAACAATACCCAATCCCGTTATAACAACTCTACGCATAAAGTCTCCTCCTAATTTTTCCTTCTTCCCTCTCTCAAAAGGGTTATAAGTATATAGACTATTACATACTTAAGCCGCCGTCAACCCTTATTACTTCACCAGTAATATATGTAGCTAAGTCGGAAGCCAAAAATACCGCCAAATTAGCTATATCGTTGGGTTCACCTATTCTTTTTAGGGGTATGTTCTTTATTAGTTCTTCCTTTGCGGATTCTGGCATTGCATCTGTCATATCAGTTCCTATGAAGCCTGGGGCTATTGCATTACAGGTAATATTTCTGCCAGCAAACTCTCTCGCTACGGATTTTGTTAAGCCTATCATGCCCGCCTTTGAGGAGGAGTAGTTGGCTTGCCCTGCATTTCCCATGATTCCTGAAACGGAAGTAATGTTTATTATTCTGCCAGAGCGTTTTTTGATGAACTGCCTTGATGTATGCTTTATCATGTTATATGCACCCTTTAGGTTTATGTTTAGCACATCGTCAAAGTCTGCTTCATTCATCTGCATAATTAGCTTATCCCTTGTTATTCCTGCATTGTTTACAAGAATATCAATGCCGCCAAACTCAAGTGTTACCTCTTCGATTAGCTTTTCAACCGCTGAATAATCTGCAACATTGCATCTATAGCTTTTTGCCTTTACACCAAGGGAGCTTATTTCGTTTTCAACCTCGCTTGCAGCCAGATTGTTTCCTGCATAGACAATGGCTACATTTGCACCCTGCTTTGCCATGGATAGTGCTATTGCTCTTCCTATTCCTCTTGAAGCACCTGTAATAAGCGCCGCTTTACCTTTTAGCATTCTTCCTCCAATATCTTAGCGACAGTATTGATTAAGGTTTTATAATCCTCAACATTGAAAACGGATACTTGGTTAGAAATTTTATTTATAAGTCCGGATAATACTTTTCCTGCCCCAACCTCAATAAAAATGGTGAAGCCGTTTTCTATCATGTTTTCAATAGTTTTTTGCCACAATACCGGGTTTTTTAGTTGTTCGGTGATATGCCCCTTTATGCCGCTTGTGTAGGGCAATGCGGTATAGTTCGAGTATAGCGGAACCTTGGGAGCATTCAACTGTAGCTTTTCAAGCTCTACGCTTAGCCTTTGTGAAGCGTCCTCCATGAACCTTGTATGAAAAGCACCGCTTACCTGTAGCTTAATGCTTCTGCCGCCCTCTTTTGCTACCGCTTCTAAGAATGCGTCAATCTCAGATGCAAGCCCTGCTACAACCAACTGGCCATCACAGTTGTAATTCACAGGGAAAACATTTTCGAAACTTTGGCATATTTCTTCTACCCTTTCGTTTGGTAGGCGAAGAACAGCCGCCATTGCGCCGCCATGTTTTTCTGCACATTCCTGCATAAACTCCCCACGCTTGCAAACAAGTGAAAAAGCATCTTCATCTGAAAGCACATCGCAAAATGCTAATGCAGGAATCTCACCTAATGAAAAGCCTGCAACACCATCTGGTGTTATGCCTTTTTCCTGCAAAGCGTAGGCGCAGGCTAAATTTACACAGAATAATGCTGGTTGGGTGTTTTTTGTGATAGAAAGCTGCTCCTTAGTGCCTTCAAAGCACAGGCTTGAGGTATTCTCACGAATACTGTCCGCCATGTTAAAAACACGTTTTGCGGCTTGTGAATGTTCGTAAATATCCTTGCCCATGCCCGAATATTGAGCGCCCTGCCCTGCAAAAACAAAAGCTATTTTACCCATTTGCTCGCACCTTGAAGCACCTGCTCCGCTTCGGCAAACAATTCTTCAATCATTTCCTTTGCGGGCTGCTCTTTTTTAATCATTCCAGCGATTTGACCTGCCATGAATGAGCCTTTTTCCTCGTCGCCATCCAATACTGCAACCCGCAATGAGCCTGCACCCATGGTTTCTAAATTCTCGTTGGTTACATCGGGATTGTATTCGCACTTGAAAAATTCATGTGTAAACGGAGATTTTAACGCGCGTACAGGATGACCTAAACGCTTACCTGTTGAGATAGTGTCTATGTCTTTCGCCCTTAATACACGCTCTTTATAATTCCTATGAATAGTACATTCGTTTACCACCAAGAATTTTGTGCCAAGCTGAACACCCACAGCACCCAACATAAAAGCAGCCGCAACTCCCCTGCCGTCTCCTATGCCGCCTGCTGCTATTACGGGAATTTTCACTGCATCGCAAACCTGTGGAACCAAGCATAAGGTAGTGATTTCGCCGATATGGCCGCCTGCCTCGTTGCCCTCTGCTACTACAGCCGTAGCACCATAGCGCTCGACCATTTTTGCCATTCCAGTAGATGCAACTACGGGGATAACCTTTATTCCTGCCTTAAGCCATGCTTCCATATATTTTGACGGGTTGCCCGCACCGGTTGTAACGACTGGAATTTTTTCGTCTATTACAACTTGAGCAACCTCGTCTTTATATGGGCTTAGAAGCATAATGTTCACACCAAAAGGCTTATCGGTTAGGTTTTTGCACTTATCGATTTCTTCTTTCAGTTGCGATGCATTAGAGTTCATAGCGGCAATTATGCCTAAACCACCTGCATTCGAAACTGCAGAAGCCAATGAAGCGTTGGCTACCCATGCCATACCACCTTGGATTATGGGATATTTAATACCTAAAATATCGCAAATCAGTGTTCTCATCCCTTACGCAACCTTATCTTCGATTAGCTTTGCAACTGCGCCAACATTGTTAAGCTCTTCGTTGATTTCCAAAGATACGTTGAACTCGTCTTCGAATGTCATAATAAGCTCAACTGTGTCGAGTGAGTCCAAGCCCAAATCAGCAAATGTTGAATCTGCCGAAATACCTGCCTCGCTAATGCCTTTGTAATCAGCTAAAATCTTGATTACCTTTTCTAAAACCATTCTGTCCTCCAAAAATATTTATTTGCACCACTCTAATACACAAACCCCGGTTGCAAGCCCTGCTCCGAAAGCTCCAAACAGTAGCTTGTCGCCTTTATTGAATGTATTAGATTTATTTAATTCGTCTAAAAGCAAGGGTATGCTGGCAGACGAAGTGTTGCCGTATCTCTCCATATTGCATGGAAATTTCTCTTCGCTTTGGTTAAGCCTATTCCTAACCGCTTCAACTATTCGCATATTCGCTTGATGCATCAAATAGTACGAAATATCGTTTGGGGATAGTTTAAGCTCGCCCAATGCTTCATTTGCTTCCTTAGTAATCGAGGAAACCGCAAACTTATACACTTCTTGACCGTTCATAGTCAAGTAGCTGTCAGTAATGCGTTCTTCAATATACGGACTATTGCCTGTGCATGCAGGGATGTTAAGATGCTCGGAGTTCGGATACACGCTTAGCTTAGTGAAAAGCATTGAATCGCCAACACCTAACACCACAGCCGCTACCGCATCGCCAAACAAAACGCAACTCGACCTGTCCTCCCAATCGCATAGCCTTGTCATAGACTCGGCACAGACTACGAGCACATTTTTAACCTTTCCCGCTTTGAAACAGGAGACTGCCAAATCAAGTGCAGATATAAAACCGCAACAGCCCATATTCATATCGTAGAAGTATCGGCAAGTTGGATTTACATCTTTCGCTATTATACACGACATTGAGGGAGAAACAAAATCACCTCTAACTGTAGAACAGATAATCATATCTATTTCCTCACCTGTAATACCTGCATCGCTTATTGCATTTTCACAAGCCACTTTTGAGAGTTCTATCAAATTTTCGCTTGTTAATACCCTGCGCTCCTTTATGCCTGTACGAGTGAAAATCCACTCATCAGATGTATCTAAAAACTTGCATAGCTCTGCGTTAGTTACTTTCCTTTTCGGAGTACAACTTCCTGTTCCAAGAATACTAAAGCTCAATTCTTAATCTTCCCCCAAATTCTGTTTGAAAAAACTATTTAGCTTATCGATACCTTTAATAAGCACCTCTTTTTCGTAATCGGTTAAGCCTGTGCTTAATTTATTTATCATTTGTTCGTGAAAATACCTATGCACAGCATCCATTTTTCGTCCTAACTTAGTCAGCTTGGCATACACGACTCTGCCGTCATCACTGCAACGCACCTTTTCGACATAATCTTTCTTTACAAGCTTGTTTATGGCAACAGTAACGGAAGCAAGCGTAATAGATAGCTCGTTAGCTATATCGCTTATAGTCCTGCCACTTTCTTTGTTTTTGCCTATTGCTTCTATTAGGTGCATTTCGCTGATTGACAGGTTGTTTTGAAACTTTGAAAGCATCTGCTCTTCAACCTTCAATATAGAGCGGAACGTATCCACAAGCAAATCATTCATTTTCGATGCAAAAGCATCCATTACCTTACCACCTTATTAGTTAGTCAAACTAATTATATTCGGAAATTTTACTTTGTCAACTGTTTTTGTGAGAATTTACTGTTTGTTAATAAAATCGGCTACACACCGTTATTTGGGTAATAAAAAAGAGCGGCGATTGTCGCCACTCTTATTTTGTCTTTAGTCATTTCAAGGTTTAATGTATTGAGTTCCTTTATCGTAATAGATTTCAAGGCAGAAATCATCTCCACCGCCTTCTTCTTCGGTCTTTCTTGTATCATACTTGAATGTAACCTTTGATACAGTATAGTTATGTGTTGCTGTGTTAAACTTGAATGTTACATCTAAGCGAGCAGATTGGTATTTATATGCGCCAATATCTACGCCAATTATCATTTTTACTTCGCCTGTAACGATGTTAACGGAGACTACAGCGCTTTCTCCCGTACCATAATCACTCTTATCAAAAATTTCCGACTCAAACTCATAGTCTGGTACTATGCCCGTAAACTTATCGCCTGTCGGCAAATATGTTAACTCGTACTTCTTTTCTCCCGTGAACTCAACGGAAATTTCATCTGCAAGCACATCATGCAGAGACGGCAAAGAGTAAATAATATCTCCGTCAAAATAATAAGCATTTACGGTTTCAAAAAGCCTGCTTCCGCCTGCATGGTTGGTATCTTCAAGAAACAGATAACCGTCATCAAGTTTAATACATGTTATCTGCGGATGTGGGTAGCTGTGGATTGTGAAAGATTCCTGTATCAACACGCTATCACGAATATACATTATTGAGTCTTCTGAAGGCTTAATTTCTCTTGGACCGCCGTAAGCAATAGCCACAACCTTGCGTTGCCTTCCGCTTTCGCCCTTTGTTGCATATTGATACGAAATACAAATTGTATCTTCGATTCCGTCTTCGTTTACATCATAAATAAGGCTTGCGTAGCCATCATTATGCTCGAACTCATCGCTGTAATAATACGGCTGTTGCTCCTCTGGGTTTGGCGATTCGGTAGGCGTTGGCACTTCTGTTTTTTCGGGTGTTGCCGTAACGAAAGGTGCGTCTGTGGCAAGCGGTGATGGCTCAACATCTGTTGGCGCTGTGCATGCAGATGCAAGTAACACTAATGCGATTAGTAATACTGAAAAGATTTTTTTCAT
>JAAZFD010000282.1 GCA_012511925.1 Clostridiales bacterium | reverse complement strand
CTCCTATAACAACAGAGCCTCCTGTAACAACAGAGCCTCCTGTAACAACAGAGCCTCCTATAACAACAGAGCCTCCTGTAACAACAGAGCCTCCTGTAACGGAACCGCCCACAACAGAGCCTCCGACATCTGAGCCTCCTTCAACGGACGACCCAGAACCACCGGTAACAGGTTCAGCATCGATTCCGTACTTTGCAGTAGCTATTGCAATGCTCGGTGTATGCGGTGTAGTATACTACTACGCAACACGTAGAGAAGAAGCTTAACGGCTAAACACCTAACAAGGCTTTCGTCAATCGGCGAAAGCCTTTTTTTAGGCACGAGGGGAACGGGGGATGTTAGGCACGTTTTGGGTATTTTATTGGGGCTTAGCCCCAAAGCACGATAGGCACGTTTACTTTTCTTGAAAGAAAAGTAACAAAAGAACAAGGTTAGCATACTACTTTTCTACTAACCAAACGTAGGGGCACGCAGTGCGTGCCAGTTGCATTATTCGGACGTTTTGCTGTGGTTTCGTGCTAAATCGTATCTAACTCGCCGCAGGCGAATATCATTGCGAAGCAATATCACTGCCGATAGGTAATATCATTTCGCTTTTTGGGCTACAAGCCAAAAAGCACGGGGCGCCGCCACGCCCCGTGCTTTCAAAGGAGTAAAATACGAATTGTAATTATTCTTTCTCTTTTCTAAAGCATAAAAACCAATCTAAGCAATATTGATTTTCGTCCTTGCTCTCCATACGCTCCTTGGCTGTACCGCATGAGCCTGCTGTCGGCACTATTACATCATCGCCAGGTCGCCAATCGGCTGGAGTTGCACAGTTGTCCTTATCCGCCTTTTGCAAAGCTAAGATTATGCGCTTGATTTCGTCAAAGTTTCTGCCCAACGATAGCGGATAGTACAGAATTGTACGAATCTTGCCCTTGGGGTCGATTACGAACACAGCTCTAACCGCCTGCGTATTTGATTGCTCGGGCTGAATCATTCCATACCTGTTGGCAACCTCCATTCTTATGTCCTCAATAAGTGGGAATTTTACCTCAACATTCTTCATGCCTTTCCATTCAAGCTCTTGAATCTTTCTAAGCCATGCGATATGAGCGTAAAGTGAGTCAACCGAAAGCCCAACCAACTCTGTGTTAAGCGCCTTAAATTCGTCTGCCATCGTTGCAAATGTCATGAACTCCGTTGTGCAAACAGGTGTGAAGTCGGCAGGGTGTGAGAATAAAATAACCCACTTGCCCTTGTAGTCCTCGGGGAAGTTGATGTTGCCCTGTGTCGTTACAGCCTTAAAGCTGGGTGCTTGCTCGCCTATTAGCGGCATCTGGTAGAAATCTGTCATTTTGTTTTTCTCCTATAAATTTATTAACTATTGGGTCAACCCATAAGTTTTTAATTAAATGCTTCGAATCATGCTTTGAATTTGGACTTTTGATTTTGCACCAACGCTTTGATTCACAACCGAGCCATTTTTTATCAAAATAAGAGTTGGAATGCTCATAACTCTAAACTGCTTAGCTAATTCTCCTTGCTCATCTATATTAATTTTGCCAATCTTTACTTCGCTTTGCTCAACTGCAAGCTCCTCTATTGCTACGCCTACGCCCTTGCAATGACCGCACCATGTAGCCCAGAAGTCTAGTAAAACTGGCTTTGATGATTCCATAACTTCGCTTTGGAAGTTCTCCCTTGTTATTTTAAGTGCCGACATTTTAATGCCCTCCTTTTATTATTTCTATTCCTATTATATTTATTATTGCCAAGTTTGTTTGTGATTGAATTACATAATACTGTTAATCAAAAAAATTGACTTTATCGACAATAAAAGCTATAATTTTATGGGGGTGAAGAGAAATGCATTTGTTCAAAAAATTTATTAAGTATTATAAACCGCACATGAAGCTGTTCCATATCGATATGATTTGCTCCTTATTAGTGGCGGTTTCTGATTTGTTCTATCCTTATATAGTAAGGAATATCATAGACGACTACGTTCCAAACAAGAACCTACAGCTGCTAATTATTTGGGCTTTTGTATTGCTGGCTATATACATAATCAAGGCGTTTCTTAACTTTGTTGTGCAGTATTGGGGTCATGTTATGGGCGTTAGAATGCAAGGTGATATGCGCAAGGATATGTTTTCGCATCTACAGCGCTTGCCCTTTTCGTATTTTGACGAAAACAAAACAGGCACGATTATGAGCAGGCTTATAAACGACCTTATGGACGTATCCGAGCTTGCACACCATGGACCTGAAAACCTGTTTTTGTCCTCAATTATGCTGATAGGCGCATTCATAATGCTTATGACAATCAATGTGCCACTTGCTTTAATCGTATTTGCACTTGTGCCTATAATGACTTGGTACGCAATTGCAAGCCGAAAGGAGATGAACTCCGCCTTTTCGCAATCACGCAAGGAAATAGCCGAGGTTAACGCAAATATCGAAACGGCAATATCGGGCGTTAGGGTATCACGCTCATACACTTCCGAATCGCACGAAACCGCTAAGTTCGAAAAAGCCAACGAGCATTTCAAAAAGGCAAGGGGCAGGGCGTATCGTGCAATGGGCAAGTTCTTTTCGGGAATGACATTTTTCAACGATTTGCTATACTTGGTTGTGCTTTTGGCTGGGGGAATATTTGTGTATTATAAGAAGATTGGCACAGGCGATTTTGCCGCATTTCTACTGTATGTAACTATGTTTTTGAAGCCCGTTAACCGTTTGGTGAACCTTTTTGAGCAGCTACAAGACGGCATGACAGGCTTACAGCGCTTCAACGAAATTATGGAGCAAGAGCCAGAATCCGAAGCTGAACACGCACTATCTCCTGAAAATATCAAGGGGCATATTCGTTTTGAGAATGTTAGCTTCAGATACAAAAATTCAGACGTATCAGATGTGGACAATCGTGTTATCTCTAATCTTTCAATCGACATACAACCTGGAAAAACCGTTGCATTGGTAGGACCCTCTGGCGGCGGAAAAACAACGCTTTGTCATTTGATTCCGAGATTTTACGAGCCAACAGAAGGCAGAATTACGATTGATGGAATAGATGTGCGGGATTTTTCACGAATGGCATTGCGTAAAAACATAGGAATGGTTGCGCAGGATGTATTCTTATTCAACGGCACAATCAAAGAGAATATCGCCTATGGTAACCTTGATGCATCAGACGAGGAGATAATCGAAGCTGCAAAAAAGGCTAATATTCACGATTATATTATGACTTTAGAGAACGGCTACGATTCGGAGGTTGGCGAGCGTGGCTTGAAGCTGTCGGGCGGTCAGAAGCAACGCATATCTATAGCGCGTGTTTTTCTAAAAGACCCTGCAATGCTGATTTTAGATGAAGCCACAAGTGCGTTAGGCAACGCAACCGAGATGCAGATTCAAGAGGAGCTTTCCGAGCTGTCAAAGAACCGCACAACCATTGTTGTTGCCCACAGGCTAAGCACCGTTAAGAATGCAGACGAGATAATAGTCCTTACCAAAGACGGTATTGAAGAGCGCGGTACGCATGATGAGTTGATAGTCAACAACGGCATTTACACCATGCTATACAATTTCCAGTTCAGAGAATAGAGCGAGGCACGAAGGCACGTTAAGCACGTTCGAAGGGGCGCTGCCCCTTCAACCCCGTAAGGGGTCATATTTTTGGGGCTTTGCCCCCAACGCCCCCACTACTTTTTGCTAAAAGTAGCAAAAGCAAGATAATAAGCAAACCAAAGTTGACGAAAATAGTGTAGGGGCGGGCATTGCCCGTCCGTCAAATACAACCGAACATGGGGCAATCAATCAATGTTGGGTAGAACATTGCGCTCCAGTTGTTTCCCTACGGCAAATTGCTGTGCTTTCGTGCTGAGTCTTACCCAATTCGCCGCATGCGAATATCATTGCGATGCAACATCATTACTGATAGGCAATATCACACGTTCCGCAGAAACGAATATCACCGAGAGCAAACAAAAGGGCGATTTCTCGCCCTTTCTAATACTTGTTCTTACATCACTCAAATATCACGCTCTTAACATGAGTCAGCAGTTCTGTACTCGTACCTTTAACAATATAAACACAGAAATAGCCGTATTGCTCGTTATCCAAAGGCTTTACATCCCCATCGGCATAGCACACATACGCATTCCCCAGCACCTTCATATCGCTTAGTAAAAACGTGCGTTGATTTCCCGAATAGTCCTCAATCACAACTTTTTCACCTAAGTTTTTAAAACTTGTATATGCGATTACGCTCGCAAAGTCGCAGGTAGTAAACACCATTGAAGTATTGTCATGCGTTATGGTCTGCTTTTTTGACTTAAACACAGGCATTCCCTCAAGCGGAATACTAACCTCAACACCGCTTGCATTCTTCATTACCAACTTATCTGTTATGCCAGTTAAAGGCGATAAAAAGGGTGTTTGGGTTGGAGTATTAGCATTCGAGTTCGGCACAAAATTATTTCCGTGCGGACTTAAAACCGCAGTCGCTCCGATTATTATATACATCACACCGACAATACATAATGAAATATATGACTTTGCTGACATTTAACTTCCCCTCGCTTTTATTGCCTTAGCTTTGCACCGATTTTGCTATCCAATGCGGCTAAAATCTTAGCCGTTGCCTCGGTTATATCGCTGTCGTTAAGCGTTTTATCTTCTCTACGCAATGTGTATGAAAATGCCATACTCTTCTTGCCCTCAGGTATGCCAATGCCCCTATACACATCGAAAAGCATTACATTTTCAATTATTGCATCCGTTTCAACCGCATACATTATATCACAAATTTCATCGCTTAGTGTAGAATTATCTACAATTATTGCAATATCACGCTCTACAGTTGGGAATTTCGGTAATGCCTTGTACTTATTAACCACAGCTTTGTACTTTAACATGGTGGCGAAATCTAATTCGGCTATGAACGCGCAAGATACCTCGTACTCCCTTTGAACCACAGGATGCACCGCTCCTACCTCGCCACCATACTCGCCGGTAACAAAAATCTCGGCTTTCTTGCCAGGGCATAAATATTCAGAGCCTCCAACCGTAAAGCGATAGTCCCTTATTCCTAAAAATCCAAAAAGGTCGACTATTGCGCCCTTTATTGTGAAGAAGTCCTCGCCCTCACCCATGAATGCAAGCCCCAACATCTTTCTTTCCTCGGGCAAATCTGCTTTATCATAATGCACATTGCCAACCTCGAAAAATCTGCCCTGTTTGGTTTTATGACGAATATTTAGCGCCAAAGTATTTAACATTCCTGCTG
>JAAZFD010000281.1 GCA_012511925.1 Clostridiales bacterium | reverse complement strand
GTATATATCGCCATAACGAATGCAGGCAAAACCATTTTCAGTATCATCTACACGCGAACCACCAAAACCCTTGCGGAAAGTACCAAGATTGCCCAGCCGGATTTCTCTCCAACCCTCGCCACCTTTCGTTACCGCCTCATTCACCACCGCCCGCTTCTGCTCCTGCAAAAGCCCAATCTGCTTTTTCTTAGCGTTTACTAGGCGGTTTATCTGCGACACTTTCCAATCGAGAAAGCGTACTATTTGGTCTTGCTCGGTGCGGGGCGGGAGGGGGAGGGGGATGGCTTTTAAACTATCCATAGAGATTCTCAATCGAATTTCAAGTATTCCTTTAGCAAATTGTCTAATATTGCGGTAAAATAGTGGCGAACGAAAAATATAGGCGCAATAGTGGATGTTAACATCGCTATTTATAGGGAATAAAGCATAATAAACAGGACTAATCGCACCATCCCATTTTGTTACTCCAGAGGAGCCAATAATCACATTCATACAATTTACAATTAAATCATCTTGCTTCGCAACATCGTAAGTGTTCAAATCAGACTTGCTTTTATTTCCGCTTGATTCACGCTCATAGTATGGCACTACACCATGCTTAGCAGATAAAGATAAAATAAAGTCAGTCTTTACAGGGTCATTCTTTTCTTTACGCTGTTGTAATAGCGACCCGATTCGCCTGTTTTCCCAGCGTTTTGGTAATGTTCCGAACCATTCACTCATATTCTCCCTCCCCCATCATTACAGCGCTTGAGCAGAATTAAACCAACAATGCTTACCACTATAATAAGACCGATTGCTATGTAAAGCATAATATCTATAAAGTTTCCAGTTGAAGCAGTTAAGATATAACACTTTAAGCCAAGCCAAGCCCAAAATGTGTAATTCACATATGCAATAAAGTACATAAATGAACCTGTTGCAGGGTCGTCAACTCCTTTAGTATAAAACAGGCGTACCGAAACAAAGGAAATAAAATGGAGGATATATGATGCCACTACAGAAATAGCATAGTTTACTAGTGTGTTGTTGGATATATTCAGCCCTTCGATTAAGTGCGCAAATAGCAAACCACGCAACCAAACGCTTAATTGTTTTATAATAAAGTATAATTTCATTCGCTTAGCACCTCCTCAAGCAAGCCATCTGTTTCCGCTTCAAGTGCACGAATGTCGGCAACGATTTCGCTAAGTTCACGCAGTTGCACAGGCTTGTAAAAATGCTTCGTAAAGCTTATTTCATAGCCAATTTTCGTTTGCTTTTTATCAACCCAAGCGTTTTCAGCATAGGGCAACACTTCCTTTGCGATAAAAGCGTCGATTCCGCCAGGGTAATCAAGAGGAATACGCTCGGTGTCGGTTAGCTCTTTGTCGACTACTGGCTTGCCCTTTTTATCGTACAGGGGCTTGCCTTCCTCGCTTAGTTGAGGGCGCAAAACGGTAACCTTGTAATAACCGAATGCGCTATTATTAAAGATTTTACTGTATTCGTTCTCTTCAAAGTTTAAGAACAAGCTCACAATTTGGTTGCGGATTTCAGAATTTAGTTCGCAATTTTTCTTTCCTAAATTCTTACGCAATGGAGCTTTTAGACTGGTAGCATCGATTAGTTGAATCTTGCCTTTGCGCTCGGCCGATTTTCGGTTAGATAAAATCCAAATAAACGTGCCAATGCCCGTATTGTAAAACATATTCTCGGGCAAAGCGATAATGGCTTCAACCAAATCACGCTCGATTAAGTAACGGCGCGCGTTGCTTTCGCCCTGTCCTGCATCGCCTGTAAATAGACTTGAACCGTTATGAACCTCGGCAATGCGAGAGCCAAGCTCGGTTGTTTCTTTCATCTTGCTTACATTGTTTAGTAGGAACAGAAGCTGACCGTCGCTTGTTCGTGGAATCATACTGAAATCTGGGATTCCTGCAAAACTTGTAACGAAGCGTGTATCTTGAATGCTTTTCTTTCCGCCCATCTTCTCAGCATCGCTTTTCCACGACTTGCCGTATGGTGGATTTGATAACATGAAGTCAAACTGATGGCTTGGGAAACCATCGTTTCCAAGCGTAGAGCCATAGGCGATGTTATCTACCGCGGAACCCTCACCTTTCAAAAGTAAGTCTGCCTTTGTTATGGCATAGGTTTCGGGGTTGATTTCCTGCCCAAATAGGTGAATTGATACGTTACGGTTCTTTCGCTGTGCAAGTTCGTATAAGCGTTCTTGGGATACGGTGAGCATTCCTCCTGTACCGCTTGCACCATCATACACCGAATATGTGGAGTCTTTGATTTTGTCGGCAACGGGCAAGAAAATTAGGTCTGCCATAAGCTCTACAACATCACGCGGGGTAAAGTGTTCTCCCGCTTCCTCGTAGTTTTCCTCATTGAAACGGCGAATTAGCTCTTCAAATATTACTCCCATAGTGTGATTATCAAGAGCAGGCATGCGAATACCTCCCTTATCATCTAATACGGGGAATGGTGCAAGGTTTATTGTTGGTGAAATGAATTTTTCGATAACCGAACCGAGAATATCGGCATCTACCATCGTGTCAATCTGATTGCGGAACTTGAACTTATCGAGTATTTCTTGAACATTGGGCGAAAAACCGTCTAAGTATGCGATAAAGTCGGCTTTCAGC
>JAAZFD010000280.1 GCA_012511925.1 Clostridiales bacterium | reverse complement strand
GTCCTCCATAAAAATACTGCTCTTAATCTAACAAAAAAGGGGATAATCGTCAAGGGATTATGGGGAATTACGCAAAATATATACTTGAAACAAAAAAACGGAACGATAAATCATTCCGCAATTTGTGTTCTAATGCTACGGTATCAACTCAATAGTCATTTTATCGAAGCTCACCGAATCCATGAAATCGCTTGGAAGGAAAGCTGTTATTCCAAACTCCATAATCTCTTTCATCTGCTTTTTCGCAATCAAAGGTCTTTCAATGTCTAATTGCTTTGTTGCCTCACCCAAAGCCTTCAAAAACATTTCTTCGCTGTTTGCAATTTCGAAACGCTTTTTAATGGGAATTTCAACGGTACATTCGGCAACCTTTAGCTGGTCAACTATTATTTTGCACCAAACTCTCATCAGCTCTTATATATGAACCAGCAATACATAATGGGTAACCCGGTTTCTAAATCCTTGCCATCTAAAAATGCATACATTCGGTAATTTTTACCGTCATTTGCTTCTACCAAGGTGGTGTGATAATAGTAAACAATCAAATCACCATTATCGGTTCTAACCTTTGCAATAACGAATGGTTCAGCTTGAATTATCTCCACAACCTTGCACGAGAAACCAAAATGGCGTTGCATGGTAGGATGCTCTAACATCCATTGATAATCCAGTGCCCATGCACTTTGAATGTATTCGTCGAGGTTCGGTGCATGTTCGATGAAAATATCAACAGAGGAGGTAATCTCTCCATGCGAAACGGTTAGTTTAGGAGTATATAGCCCAACTTCTGGAACTTTTGCTATGAAGCTAAATGTTCCGTCATCATTTATTTTGATGTCGCCATCAACCTCAACACCTGAAACGGAAAGCGTTGCGCCTTGGTCCATAGTGCCTTTAATCTCTATCGTATCGGTAAATGTACGCATAGTATCATTTGTAATAGTAAGGTTTATCTCACTTTTTGTGTATGTAATGTTAATAACGGCACTGCCAACGGCATAGCCTGCTTTACGAGCTTCAATAACCAAGTAAGAAACGCCTAACTTATCAATATGGTAAATTCCTCTGAAATAGCCGTTTGCATCGGTTTGCAGTTGTGTGTCTCCCATGAAAACGCTTGCGGTTACATCGCTAACATAGCCTGCAATCTCAACGGTTGAAGAGCTTGTTACGAAAGTTAAGGTTTCGGGAAGCAATATCGTTATTGTAACCGAGGGGATTTGAATCACAAATGGAGTAAACTCAACCTGCGTTATTACATTCGTGTTGGGGTCTTTAACAAAAACAGTTGGCACGATGCTTATTTGATTGCTTTCGGATGCATCTTGCGGAATCCATAAAGACTGCGGCACTCTAAAAGATACATAATGCCCTGTTACTACAGCTTCTTTTTGAGTTGAACCCTCTTCAAATGATACTATATAGCCTTTTTTTGCATATACGGTAATCAAAAGCGCAGGCTCGCCGTCAGTTGTTTCATCCTCTGTTATAGTTGCCGATGCGGTTATAGGATTAGTGCCAAACACATTCGCAACCAAAAGCCCAAAGCTACCGTCGTATTCCTTTTTTAGGTATGCGTAAAACAGCGCAGCTATAAGTATTATAAGTATAAAGGTTACAAAAATAAAAGGTGCATTACCTGATTTTTCTTGCTTATTCTTTTTTCTTGAATCTTTCTTCGCTTCGGTCATGGCTCTTCTTTGTTTGCGGCTTTGCCTTTCATCTTCTTCGTCGTCATTTTCATCGTACTCGTACTCTTCGTCTTCTTCGTCAATGTCTTCTTCTTCCTCTTCAGATTGCTCTGGTTCAGTTTCCTCTAAATCTTCAGAATCATCATCGTCATCGTCAAAAAGGTTGTGCAAAATTTCTTGGGTTGTTTTATTAAGAGGACGCTGTTTAGCCTCAGGGTACTCTGTTTCCTCTGTCTCTACAACTTCCTCATTCTCTATATTTTCTATATCTAACTC
>JAAZFD010000279.1 GCA_012511925.1 Clostridiales bacterium | reverse complement strand
GCGCCAGAGCTTGTTACGCAGTTCGAGATTATCAGGCAGGTTTTAACCGAAATGGGAATAAGAATCTACGAACTTTCGAGCTTTGAGGCTGACGATATTATTGGAACTATGGCGGCTAAGGCGAACAAAGAGGAGTTAGATGTTCTTATTGTTACTGGTGATAAGGATACATTTCAGCTAATCAACCCTAAAACTCATGTGCTTTATACGAAGCGAGGGATTTCCGAAACCGTTGAATATGATGAAGCGGTGCTTTTTGAAAGGTACGGCTTGGCTCCCGACAAAATGGTTGACCTAAAAGGCTTGATGGGCGACCCCTCGGATAATCTGCCTGGGGTGCCTGGTGTTGGAGAGAAAACGGCTTTGCGTTTGCTTGAAAAGTATGGAACGATTGATGAGGCTTTACAGCGTGGAGCGGTTGAGGAAAAGGGAGCGTTGCAAAAAAAGCTGTCTGAAAATTACGAAAGTGCCAAGATGAGCTATAATCTCGGCAAAATTGACATAAACGCACCAGTTGAGTTGACGGTTGATGATTGTTTATTTGATGAAAAGAATATGCAGAACGCGCGTACGATTATGGGTGAGTTGCAGTTAAAGAGTTTAATGGGGAGATTACCAAAGGGCGATTACGATAGCGCAATTCCGATTGAAAGCGAAAAAAGAATTGAAATATCCGTAAACGAGGTTGTTGTAGCAGACATTGATTCCCTTAAAGCCTTGTTGCCCGAGTTGCTTAGGAAAGACGAGGTTGCAATTCATAATGGCGAACAGCTTTCTCTCTGCAATGGTGAAATTCTTGTTAAAATCAAGACAGGAAGCACTTTGCTTGATGCTGGTTTGAATATTTCTGAAGCACTGCTATTATTAAAGGAAGTTTTTGAATCAGAGCAAAAAAAGCTGGTGTATGATGCAAAGTCGCTTATGCATGAGTTAAGCAGGCTTGATATTACGCTAAACAATGTACATTTCGATGCCATGATTGTGGATTATCTGCTGAATGCGGTTTCGCCCTCAAAAAATTTGGGTGAGCTTGTGAACGAAAGGCTAAGCGGAACAAACGCTGATGCTTTCGCCTTGTTATTACTGTATGAGCCTATGTGTAGCGAGATGGACAGGCAACAGCTTTCGGATTTGTATCACAACATTGAGTTGCCGCTTATGCACGTGCTATACGATATGGAGAAAACAGGCTTTAGGGTAGATGTTGACGCATTGTATGAGCTTAGCAATCTTTTTGGGGATAAGCGAAAGGAGCTTGAGGAGAAAATTATCGAGCTGGCAGGTGAGGAATTTAATATTCTATCGCCTAAACAGCTGGGTGTTGTGTTGTTTGAAAAGCTAAAGCTACCGCCGGGTAAAAAGAATACTCAAGGATTTTCCACCTCTGCGGATATTTTAGAGAATTTAGCCGACCAACACGAGATAGTCCCCTTGGTAATTGAGTATCGCTTTATTTCTAAGTTGAAAAGCACATTTGTTGACGGACTTTTGCAACAGATTAACTCGCAAACTGGCAGGGTTCATACAACGTTCAATCAAGCGATTACTGCAACGGGCAGGATTTCATCAACCGAGCCAAACTTGCAGAACATTCCGATTAGAACAGAGCTTGGCAGAGAGATAAGGCGAGCATTTGTGGCATCAGAGGGGAATTTGTTGCTTGATGCCGACTATTCGCAAATAGAATTGCGAGTTTTAGCGCACATGAGCGATGATGAAACCATGATAAATGCGTTTATCAACCAGTTAGATATTCATACTATTACGGCTGCCGAGATTGCAGGAGTTCCCATTGACAGCGTAAAGGCAGAACAAAGGCAAGATGCAAAGGCGGTGAACTTTGGAATAGTTTACGGCATAAGCGACTTTGGCTTGGCAAAGAACCTAAACATTTCAAGGGCAAAGGCTTCAATGTACATAAATTCGTATTTTGAAAAGTATAAGGGCATTGCCAATTACATGAACGATAGCGTTGGTATGGCGCAAAAGCAGGGCTATGCTATAACGCTTTTTGGTCGCAGAAGGGCTATGTTTGAGCTGAAATCTTCTAACTATAATACACGCTCATTCGGCGAGAGGGTTGCAAAGAATATGCCCGTTCAAGGCTCTGCGGCTGATATAATTAAACTTGCCATGGTTAGGGTTTATGATGCATTGAAGAAAAACAATCTCAAGGCAAAGCTAATCTTGCAGGTTCACGACGAGTTGATTATCGCTACACCTAGAGACGAAGTAGAAATTGTAAAGCGCTTGCTTTCGGATTGTATGCAAAACGCGGCAAAGCTGAAAGTTCCGTTAGTAGCAGATGTGCATGTTGGGGAAAACTGGCATGATGCAAAATAATGTTACGATTGGCATAACAGGCTCTATCGGAAGCGGAAAAACCGCTGTTAGTCGCATTTTAAAGGAGTTGGGTGCGGTTGTGATTTCTGCTGATTTGGTTGCGCGGGAGGCACTATCTAATACTTCTTTAATTAGCCAAGTTAGGAAAGAGTTTGGCGATGAAGTGTTTGAAAAAGATGATATAATCAATAGAAGGAAGTTAGGAGAGATTGTGTTTAGCGATGCAGTTAAGTTGAAAAAGCTAAACGAAATCACTCACCCCTATATAGTTAATAGAATGTTGGAGATGCAAAAATGCGCATTTGATTCGGGAAAAGATTTCGTGGTGTTTGATGCGCCATTGTTGTACGAAACAAATCTTGACCAATATTGCAACGAAACATGGGTTGTAACTGCTCCATATGAGCAAAGGATAGCGCGTGTTATGCAAAGGGATAAACTCTCCTACGAGCAAGCAAAAAGGCGAGCGGATTCGAGGGTTTCAGATTCTGAGCTTATTAAAAGGGCTGACGAAGTTATAGAAAACACGATAAGCATTGATGCGCTTGAAAGATTAGTAAAGGAATTGTTTGAAAAGCTATGAATAGAACTTGTAAACAAGCTATAGTATTCATTTTGATATTTTGCATGATTGTTTCTGTGTATGCGTGTGGGAATTCTACCGTAAATCCTACGCTTGCGCCTACGGATAGCATAGCCACACCTATTCCAACACCTGTTGCCGGCGGTGAGCTTGTTTTGGCAATGCCTGTTAATCCGCAGTTTGGCGACCCTCATATAGTAAATACCGAGGAAATGCTTATGATGTATTCGCTGATTTTTGAGGGGCTTTTAAGCGTTGACGATTCAGGCAAGTTAGCGCCCTCTTTGGCTGAAAGTTGGACAACAAATACTGAGGACAGCAGTATTTGGACACTGAAGCTAAGGCAAAATGTGAAATGGCATTCGGGAAGCGATTTTACGGCAACCGACGTGCTATACACCTATCACAGATTGCTAAATGCTTTGGATATGGAGATTCCTAACAGTTCAGAATTGAGCGTTAGAAGCGGTGCTACCTTTGCACAGTTAGGCGCATATCCCTTGACGGCTGAAACGGAAGAGCCCGAGCCTACACCCGAACCGCCTACAGAGCCGCCTACAGAGCCGCCTACAGAGCCGCCTACAGAGCCACCAACTCAGCCGCCTACAGAGCCGCCTGTTTCGCAAACGCCCGCTGTTTC
>JAAZFD010000278.1 GCA_012511925.1 Clostridiales bacterium | reverse complement strand
GTTCATAACAGAGAGAGCGGCAAAGGCAAAAAAAATTCGTTATGCAACATACGACCTTATGTTTAGTGCATTAAAAAGCGGAAAAATAGACGCTTGTGTGCTTACTGGCGCATATTATAGTATGTATCAGTCGGAATATTCGCTGAATAAGCACGACATAACGCTTGGCAATGTAGATTATGCCTTCGCAAGCAGCTTGGAGAATACGGCGTTCATGGAGATTGCAAGCGCAGTTATAAGTGATTTGAAAAACAATGGCGAACTCGATTTACTGATTAATAAATATATAGGATAGGTGAAATTATGGGAAAAATGTATCTGTTAGAAAATATAGTATACAAAGCCAATATGCAGGTTGAGGGCTTTGCAATCGTGAAAAACGCAACCGTGAAAACCAACTCAAAGGGTGCGGCGTATCTCGATATGACGTTGATTGACGGAGGCGGCGACATTAACGCAAAGCTGTGGGACTATAATAGCGAACTGCATGGCGAATATTCCGCTGACAGTATCATAAAGGTTCGTGCAAGTGTAACGCTTTGGCAGGATATAGAACAGCTACGAATCGATAAAATCAGAAAATACAATCCCGATAAAGACGAATTGGATATGACGAGGTTAGTCCCTTGCGCTCCTTTTGATTCTGAATATATGTATGACGAGCTGAAAACTACAGCTGAAGGCTTTTCGGATAAGGAACTATCAAGGCTTGTACTGTATATGCTTGAAGCAAATAAAGAGCGATTGCTTATTTGTCCTGCTGCTTTGAAGCTACACCATGCGCACAGGGGCGGACTTTTGTATCATACGCTTTCGATTTTGAATTTGGGAAAATCCGTATGCGCTAACTATCCTGCACTTGATTCCGATTTGGTGTATGCAGGTATAATATTACATGACTTGTCGAAAATTTCAGAGCTAACGGTTGGCGAAATAGGGCTTGCATCTGGCTACAGCGTTGAGGGTCAATTATTGGGACATATAAATATGGGAGTGGCGCAAATAGCATTGGCGGCAAAGGAATTGGGAATCTCTGATGAATTGCGAATGTTGGTTCAGCATATCGTGTTGGCGCATCATTCCACACCGGAGTTTGGAAGTCCAAGACCGCCTATGTTCCCAGAAGCGGAGGTTGTGGCGACTCTCGATATGTTGGATGCGAGAATGTTTGAGATGTTTGAGGCGTTGGAGAATACGCAAAAGGGCGGATTTACGGATAGACAGTGGGCGCTGGATAATAGGATGCTGTTTAAGCACGGACATGGGTCTTAATGTGCATGGCGCATTAAGACGATGAATTTGCCTATGTCAATGAAATACGCCTTCGGCGAATTGGGAACGAAAGGGAAACTTTTCAACCGCTTATGCAACTTGTTGTAAGTGGTTGTACTTTTTCGATCTGTTTTGTATAATATCTATGAGGTGGTATATATGTCAAATATAATAAACGCTATAATTACATTGGCGTCCAATCCCAATTTCGAATTAAAGGAATATTCGCTTAGTCGCACACGGGTTAACAACATGGGATAGGCTTTAGACGAGTACATAAAAGACCTTTTTGCAGGAACAATCAACGAAACAGACGAGAAGAAACGTAACAAGAGAATATCTGAGGTTTTTAGTTATTTAGGCAATCAGAACAACCCGCCAGATTCAATATTGAAAAATGGCGATGCAATAGAAGTCAAAAAAATAGAATCGAATGATTCTTCATTAGCATTAAATAGCAGTTATCCTAAGTCAAAATTATTTGCAGATAGTCCTATGATAAGTAAATCCTGCAAAGAATGTGAAAAGTGGGTTGAAAAGGACATAATTTATGCAGTAGGAGTCGTTAATAAGCAAAACAGTTTACAATCACTCGCTTTTGTATATGGCTATGATTACTGTGCTGATAAATCAACTTATGAGAAAATTAAAAATGTTATAAAAAGTGGAGTCGCTGATATAAAAAATGTTGAATTCTCTGAAACCAAAGAGTTAGGCAGAGTAAACCGAGTTGACCCTCTTTGTATTACCTACTTAAGAGTGCGTGGCATGTGGGGAATTGAAAACCCTTTTACCGTTTTTGAATACGTTTATGAACGTAATTATAGCAATGAGTTTAACTTCTTCGCTATAATAAATAACGAAAAGTACTACTCATTCGATAATTATTTAGAATTGGAGAATCTGTGTGTAGGTAACGAGCAACTAAGAATCTCTGACATAGAAATCAAAAACCCGAATAACCCTGCTAAACTAAAAAACGCAAAACTAATTACATTTTCTTTGGCAGGCAACAAATGAGAGTGGTTAGTTTATTTGCAGGTGCAGGGGGAATGGATTTAGGCTTTAAGAAAGCTGGATTTGATGTTGTATGGGCAAACGAATATGATAAAACTATTTGGGATACCTACGAGAATAACCATGACGGATACCTTGATAGGAGAGATATAAGAGATGTTCATTCTTATGAGATACCTAATTGTGATGGTATTATAGGAGGCCCTCCCTGTCAAAGTTGGAGCGAAGCAGGTGCTTTGCGTGGTATAGAAGATAGCCGTGGAAAACTTTTCTATGACTTTATTAGGATATTAAAAGAGAAACGACCAAAGTTTTTTGTCGCTGAAAACGTATCGGGCATGCTTGCAGATATGCATAAAGATGCTGTTGTAAATATTCTAAATCACTTTAGAGAAGCTGGATATAACACAAGCATTAGTTTAGTGAATGCTTGCGACTATAATGTTCCGCAAGATAGAAAGCGTGTATTCTATATCGGATTTAGAAAAGATTTGGGGGCAGGATTTACTTTTCCGAAACCACAAAATACTAAGATAACATTGAGGGATGCAATTTGGGATTTAAAAGACTGTGCTGTGTGTGCAAAGGATAAAAACAAAAGCAATCAAGAAATGTGCAAAGTTGCAAACCATGAATACATGAATGGTGGTTTTTCAACGATTTTTATGTCGAGAAACCGTGTAAGGAGTTGGGATGAGCAATCTTTTACGATTCAAGCTGGCGGCAGGCATGCCCCTATTCATCCACAAGCACCAAAAATGCTTTTTGTGGAGCAAAATGTAAGAGTATTTGTCCCCGGGAAAGAGCATTTGTATCGACGGCTTACTGTGCGTGAATGTGCAAGAATTCAGACATTCCCTGATGATTTTGTTTTCTATTACACAGATATATCAGATGGCTATAAAATGGTTGGAAACGCAGTTCCTGTTGAATTGGCTTATGCAATAGCTAACGAAATCAATTCTACATTTAGGAGCTTAAATCAAGAGAAACAATGCGTCTCAACTCCTATATTTGCGAGTGGTAGTTAAGTGGGGTTTAGCGCGTTGCCCACCAAGTATATCGTTTCCCGTGCCTATTTTGTCTTTTGTTACTTATCATCAAGAAAAGTAAACGTTCCCCCTCGTCCCCTTGGTGGCATTGTTCCACAACAGGGCACACGCTCCCGATGATATTGCCGTGGGCTGTGATTTTATCCGTATTAAGCGGCGGACGGGCAATGCCCGCCCCTACATTGGTTGGTAAAGATGTGCCATATTATTCTTTTTAGCGTTGTCTTTTGTTACTTTTCTTCCAGAAAAGTAAACGTGCCCTCGTCCCTTTGGTTGCATTGTCCCCAAACAGGGCACACGCGCCCGATGATATTGCCGTACGCTGTGATTTTATCCGTATAAAGCGGCGGACGGGCAATGCCCGCCCCTACATTGGTTGGTAAAGATG
>JAAZFD010000277.1 GCA_012511925.1 Clostridiales bacterium | reverse complement strand
TTATCGTAGATCAGTGTAGCGCGGGAAACAGTACCGCCGCTAATCAGCCACCCACGCTTGCTAATTTTTTCATACACATAGCTTTTTCCTGTTCCTTTGGGAGCAAGTTCAATTAAATTAATGCGCTTCTCTACAAATGGAAGTAATCGCCTAAGAAAAAATAGTTTTGTTTCCTCACAAATTTCTCCTGTTTCGGGGTCAACATATCCTGCTGGATTATAATCGACTGCCGAAATAATCACATCAATCCATTCATGAATATCAAAGCTTTTTCTTGCTTCTTTGTAGAAATTGAGGTCAACACGATAAGGGCAAAACGGTTTGTAACCGCATAAGTATATCTCATTTGGCTTAAAAACGGCCTTATTGTCCGTATCTTCGTCGTGCTTTTTATCCTTGCCAAAGAGCTTATCGTAAAACTTGGTGGGTGCCGGTGAGCCATTGTTGAAGTCGTCATCAAGGCTCAGCGTGCTACCAAGCGCCAGCTCAATAATACCCCAATTTTCACTCTCTCTTAACAAAACATCGGCATACTGTTCTAAGACATCATCTGAAACAATACCGGAAGCCCCACCTTTTGCGCCACCAAAATCAGGTAGTTCAAATTGAACGACACCTTTTTTCAGATTCACTTCCAGACGTACACGTGCAAGCAGCTTTTCTGTGCAGCCCTGCATGAGACGATATTTTATGACCTGATAGGCATCGCGGTCTGGTGTGAACTTCTTGATATATGACAGCGTGCCATCATAGTCAATATTGCCTTGACTATCAGAGAATTTCATAACAAGCCAGTCACGCATATATGAAGGCAGACTCAGGTTGGAAAAGAACTCAGAGCGTTTAGGCTCCTTTAATACAACCATATCTGAGAATACCTGTTTAACTTTTTCCTCAAGCATTTTGTTACCTCCTTCAGATGAATAATGTACAACCTTGTTCTTTAAATTCATCAATCTTTATTTTTAGATCCAAGACGCTGCAGTCAAACGATTCGCTCATGCAATTTAGGCATTGAAACTGCTGAACATCGGGTGAAATGAGTTTCTTATTTAGAGCGATCTCGTCCTTCGTTAAAGGCTGGCCGCAATCTCTGCATATTTTAATCTGTGCTTTCATAATAGCTCCTATATGTCGTCGTCAATTATCAGACCTTTTCTTTTTACATGAATGGTTTCAGCTACCGTCGAATAAATATTGTTTAGGTAAATTCGAACAGAGTAGATTTGGTCAAGAATAAGTCCTGAAATCAACACTTTCCATTTCTCGCTACCGGCTTCATTGGCTTGCAGCTGATTGCCATTGATTTCTAAAGTAACGTTCTTTACCAATCCCTGCGTGTTAATATATAGGGTAACATCACCATTGCTATCAAGATAAACGTCAGACGATGTCAGACTATACGATGTGGCAGCGTCGGCCTTTTTCTGCTTTTTCCCAAGCTTTTTGAAACGAATTATTGGTACAAGAATCTCCTCTGGGGATGCTCCACCATGTACTTCACCGGGTGCATTTCCAGAAATCGAAAAATGGTTATGTGTATTAAAAGCGATGACGTTTTCTCCTTTTATCGTGTTCGAAACAAGCGGCATATGGCAACCGGCTGGTATTTCACAATACCGCCCATGATTCTGGACGGTCGCAGATGCCGGTGCATCAATACCACCAGTTTTGTGAAAACCTAAAGCAGCCAACCTGCTCATTCCGTGGTCTGCAGTAACAACAATGTCCCTGTCGTGGTGATTTTTTGCTGATTGACAGATGAGTTCCGCAATCCTATCCATCATTTCAAATTGACTTGCAATGATAGAGTAATAGTTGCAATCGCTTTTATCTTTGATATGACTCAAAGAATCCAAAGCATCAAACTTTTTTTCAGAAATAGTATCCGGGTCTGCTTTTTCCATATTAATTTGAGTTATGGTAGGAAGCACTGCGGTACCAATATCAACAGACTGGCTTACCAATACTGGATTCAATAATTTCACTTTTTCAAGCAACATGTCTATCCATTCAATGCCCATGCCGTCTATCCAAACAAAGTATGCGTCGCTCGAGCCTTTCAACGAGTATAAAATCTGCCCTCGTGTTTTATATTCATACTGATTAATATCGCCCGCCATATTTGACAACGAGGTATTAAAACGGTTGGCTAATTTGTTGGCTTTGTACTGATAAATATATTCTGCAAGTTCAGCATCTAAGTGCATTGGCTCCGATAAGTAGAGTATTAGATCTGCGTATTTTCCTTTTAGAAGCGTCTTGAAATTACTGAATTGTTTCCCCTCAGATAACGCCTGCGATACCAACTCAATAATTTTTGTGCGCTCTTCATGTGTTTTTCCAGTCAGCACTTTGATTTTAAGGCGTGTATCTGTCAGCTTATCATATTCTGTCCAGAACTCTTGACTAAACTTTTTGATACCAAGAGCATCAAGAGCTTGTTTTCTTTGAGCAAGCCATTCATCAAGATTTGTGTTTTCGGTGCAAGTGACGATAGCACATTCAATCGCTTCAGAAACCATACTAACTGTCTCAGCCTTTGACATTGCATATGAGATATAGTTACTCTGCTGATTTAGACCGAGTTTATACCACAGGAAGAATATCCATTGTTTACATGAATCAAGTGTAGTCCAATTTCTAAGTATTTGATACGGGTCGAACTTTACTATGTTTAGACTACTTGTTATCAGGTGCTCGAGTGTTCCGCTTGATTCTGCCGCATATGGAACAAGGGACGTCCACTGTTCAGTCGTGCCCAGCTCCTTAATTAACTTTGCGTTGTTGTCCTTAAGTGAACTGCAAATAAAGGAAAACGGATCGGTAATTACAGATAGTGCATAATCGCCACTTGAAGGCGACAATTGCTTAATTTGCCGAGTAGCATAGGACATGCCCGATTCAATTTTCTTGTCAACCCACAAACGAAGCCACGCTTTTAATCCGTTGGCGTTAACAATGCCCGGTTGATTGGCAAACGGCTTTGAGTAGGCGAGAGCAGAAAAGTCAGTAGGAGCTTCATCCACTTTAAATAGAGCGTCACCAAACCGCTCCTCATCCAACTTGCCGACGATTGATTGAAATAATCCTTCTGCCGAAAAAATCGGAATCCAGACTCGTTTATTGGAATGGACATGACGATTCAATAGTGAGTATAGACACGCAGCGTTTCGCTCTGTGGCCTCACCGATGCGGAGATATTCCCCTAAATGTGGGACAAGGGCGTTATTGTCCTTATGCATATCTAAGTAATCGATAAGTGCTTTTATGTCTGGGACAGTATCTTCGCCTTTGCAAAACAAATCGTCAGAAATGCGAACAACAATATCTGACTTGTCTGTCAAGGCATCAATCAGTGTATAATATGTCTTCAGACTATTTACGAAGAACACACGCGCAACAAAACGACTTTCTGTATTATCAGTCGCAATTTTCGCCATAAGTTCTTGTAGTGGAATTTGTTTTATCAACACAGCTGTGCCTCCTTTCGGCATTAGTCTTCGTCAAGAAGAAACAGACAAGCCTCTGGACTTGAATCAAGTAGTTTTGCCAGTTTAACTCGCAGCTCTGATTCCGTCATTTGCGAGGCTTTTTTCTTTGCACTTCCGCTTACTTCATCCTTCAGTCCTGTTGTGATGAACTGCTCTGTGATTTTTCTAATGACAACAGTGGCGTTATTCCACGCAGAATAATCTCGATAACCACTGCTCTGAATTGCATCCTTCAGCTCACCTATGTGTGGTAATAGAAGGTTGTAATACTTTTCTGACGAGACATTGATGATGAAACACCTGTCAATTTCTTTCTTGTCTTTCAGAACGGAGAAATCCGCATCTGAGATGGCCGTAAGTGCGTTTTCAAGCAGAGTAGAATCCACCCGTTCATTACGACTAAGGGCATTCACGACAGAAAAGATTTTTGTACAATTAGGCATAACCCATGTAACCGGCATCAAATACTCCTGTGCCCACGCAGAAATATCTGTGGTACCAGTCTTTTTTTCCCAAATTTCTAGTATCGAATTGGCTTGCTTTGTGTACGCCAAATCGTTGATTTTATTACGGATGGCAGTTTTGAAACTGTGCTCAGTTTGCGAAAATGGTTCTTTTTGGAGAGCTTGAAGGATATCGTTGTACTCAGAATCGGAGAATGTGCCCATGTTGTTTTTGGCGATATATGACTTCAAGACGTTAATTGGATGCGCGATATTTTCAATGGCATCCTTAGTGTACAGTTCCAATTCGCTGATGATTGTAGCTTTCTCATCATTCGAATAACTGACCCATTTCCCGCTTGCAATACTATGAAGAGTTGCGATGGTGACAGCCCAGTTATCTGACAGGCCTGCATATACGCAACCGGGGATACGGATATAGTTCAGATAATTAGCGAGAGTATCCTTTATTTTCTCTACAGATTCCGCTGTCCCATTAAGAGCATCGTTAACGACGCCAACAAGTGTAAGATCAAGTGTCAGCTTCTCTGCTGCATCAGAGACTTCACTTTCGCGCCATTGCCACTTTTCTTCCTCAAGAGCCTTACTAAGCATGTTGAATAGCGTATTAATTGAGAAATTATATTTCTCACAGGCTTCTTTTGCGTCAGGTGCTATCTTATATACGAATTGCTTCATTCCGATAGCAAGCTTTGATTTGTCTTTAAACAGACTTGCCAATAGGTTCACATATGTTTTTGCATTGACTTTGACAAGGCTGACGATATCCTCCATAACGGCTGTCTGGCTGCCGATTTCAAGAATATACTCTATATATTTATCTATGATTTCGCATATTTCAGGTTTTATACCGGAATAATCCGTATCCTCAAGGTATTTCAATGCCCAGAAAGGATATCCAGTCTTCGTGATATGTATTTTTACATTTTTGCGGCAGTCATAAACATCGCCAATCTCTTCTTGGGTTAGCGAAAATATCCGTTGAGTAATATCCTTGAACCGCTTTTCAATATCGCTTTCGCTGGAAAGCTTCATACCCGCTGATTTACCAGATAGCATCTGGACAATGATTGTCGGAATCGTTTCTTCATCCAGCTTGTGGGCATTATTTCCATCGTACCATGTGAACTTGCCAATATAAAAATGAAACGCAAAGCCGAGTAGATAGCAGCACACGCTGGTATCATAATACCCGAGCTCTTGCTGCATATTGCCCCACAAGTCGGTGAGTAGCACCGTACCAGAAGTCAGAGCTTTATTAAGGTGAGCACAAAGTGCAGCCATGCTACGACCAACCTTTGTTTCCGTCATGGACATTATTTCATCGATTGTCGCGCAGTCCCAGACGTTCTCATCATTGTCGCGCAAAACATCAACGCAATCCTGCCATTGCTGGTTAAAATTCTTTTGTTTGTCATTTGCCACACTTTTGGATTCAAGTGTGGTCTTGGACACACCATAATAAGCAGGCGCCATTGCCGGTGATTTGTAAAGTGTAGTTTTACGAATGATATTTTCAGGCGCGGCGGGGAAAAGTCTGAACACAATCTTCTCGTAATTCGATATAACATTTTTATTTGTATATACATGCGCAGGAGTATCACCGTACAGAAGATCCATATCTTTACCAATAGCAGTGCTGACCCAGTTGCCAACAAGGTCAGTAGCCTGAGTCTGATAAGAGTTCGCATTTACAGTATTTCCTGCTCTTTGAGCGAGAGAACCGTTGGCAACCAGTTCATACCAGCTCTGGAATGTTTGTGCTGAGAGCGGATATCTCATTACGACAACGAGGACACGATGCGTTTCGTCGTCGGCAATCAATCCAGAAACGTTCGCTTTTATTTTGTCAATTTCTTCGACAGTGGGAACTGCTACGACCAGCAATCCAAATTTATGATGCGTTTTTTCGACTGCCCTTTTCACTTCTCCGAACTTGTAATTAAGCTGCTGTGTCGTTCCCCAGCAGGTTTCGACAATTAAACGCTTGACAACGGCTTTCTCATCTGGCACAAATTGCTTTTTTAGAACTGCGCCAAATGCGGAGTCTGAGTTGAGTAGCTTCGCTGGAGAATTATCCTTCCTGAGCTTTTCAATTTCCGTATCAAGCTCTCCGCTAGCGCCGGAATAAGGAAGCTCAATTCTCGAACCTTCGTGAAGGTCAGGTGCCAAAACGAGAACATTCAGCGGATCGGAGCTAAGTAATTGCAGGTAGCTTTTTACTGAATCCTTGTCCATCATGCCTGAGAAGCAATCGCAGAGGGTTTTCTCTGTAACTTGGATTCCCTTACTGCCTCTTGTTTTCTTGAGGCTATGCCCAGTGCCAATAGTGGCAAGCAGCAGCATTGCAGCCTTAAAGACGCGAAGCGCACGGTCATCGCTGATAAGATTTTTGACTTTTCTGTAGTGCTTGAGTGCATCTTCTGCGGTCTTAGTAAGGTCTTTTTTCCCCCCGAGATTATTCACAAAGAAGTAATCCCAAAGATAGTCGGGAGTTACCCATTTCCAGTCATACTGACCGTTATTGCGAATATAAGCACGGAAACCGTCATCGCCGCTACTTTTCAAAAATTCAAAGATACTTCTATTGGACGCGGCAAGACCGGCGACCATAGATACGAGATTGACCGTCATCGGGTGTATTGGGAATATTTTTTTAAGAGTATTGGCGTCCATATCGGAGTCAGGGTCGCCCATATATGCATGTACGCTGCCGCTGATAGATGAATATAGGTCTTCGCAAATATCCTCCCAATTGCCCTGCATTCCGTCTCTGGTGATGATGCTCTCACCGATTAGTTTAAATGTAGTCTTTCTACTTAAGGATACATCAATCTTATGAAAGCGGGCATCGGCTTTTCCAAGAGAGCCATTTACACTTTCAGAGAAAAGTCCCGGATACTCGTGCAT
>JAAZFD010000276.1 GCA_012511925.1 Clostridiales bacterium | reverse complement strand
TTCCTCGCTGTTGGGGTGAAGTGCGGTGCGGCAACCGTTCTTATTGGATAAAGTGCAGAGGGCGATAATGGCGACCATTCCTCGCTGTTGGGGTGAAGTGCGGTGCGGCAACCGTTCTTATTGGATAAAGTGCAGAGGGCGATAATGGCGACCATTCCTCGTCATCCAAAGCAAAGCAAAGGGAAAACTTAATTTGAAGGCAGAATTACAAAACCTATATGAAACAGAGCGGAATAGATTACTTGAGTTAAAAGATTTAATGGGCGACTATTCCTCGCTGTTGGGGTGAAGTGCGGTGCGGCAACCGTTACTTATTGGATAAAGTGCAGAGGGCGATAATGGCGACCATTAAAGCAAAGCAAAGGGAAAACTTAATTTGAAGGCAGAATTACAAAACCTATACGAAACAGAGCGGAATAGATTGCTTGAGTTAAAAGATTTAATGGGCGACTATTCCTCGCCTGTTTTCGGTGAAGGCGATGCTTTTTCCACGATTGTACTTGTAGGTGAAGCGCCAGGGGCAAACGAAGCAGAGCAGGGCAGAGTTTTTGTAGGCAAGGCAGGGGAACAGTTAAACGCTATGCTTGCACTTGCCAATCTAAAAAGAGAAGAAATTTTTATCACGAATGCGGTTAAATTTCGTCCTATAAAACGAACAAAAACTTCGGTTTCTAATCGCACACCCACCATTGCGGAGATAAACGCTTCAAATTATGTGCTACAAAAGGAGTTAGAGCTAATAAAGCCGCACTTCGTTATCACGCTTGGAAACACAGCGCTTAGTGCAGTGATAAAGGCAACAAAGGCAAATATCAAGTTTACAACATTAAAGGAAATGCAGGGCAAGCCACGAAAGCTAAGGGCATTTGATTTTCGTTTTACGCTTTACCCCGTTTACCACCCTGCGAGCGTGATTTATAATAGGGAGCTGCAGCCTGCTTTGGACGAAAGCCTTGTTAGGATTCCGGAGATTTTGAGGGGGCTTGGGTATAGAGTGTAGGTAGTATTCCCCCTAAAAAATAAGGCAAGAGTGGAAACAGTATGACATACTCAAATATAGAATTTATTTTTAAAGATATAGACGAGCTGATTACTCCAGTTGGTGTATTTACGATTACAAACAAAAAGGTAAGGATCCCATTTTCGGTGGTTAAGAACACGTATGATGTTCCATACGAAGTTCAACAAATGGATTCAACTAAAAAAGGTGTTATACATACTGACACGAATTATATAATTGTGCTTACAGTAAAGGAATTGATTGTAGGAGAGGATTATTCTATTCAATTCTCAAGAGGAGAGTGGAAGCTCTGTCATTCAGACGAGCATACGATATGTTTTTACACAGTGCTTGAGGATTGGTTGGTCGGCATTGGTGCGTATGACCCCAATGATTATAGAAAATACGATCAAAGTTGGGCATATTCAAAGAAGATGGGATTTATTGAAAGAGGTTTCGTGAAAGAACCTCCTATGTATGACGAAAGCCAGTTTGATGGGTATACAGTTATACCAAAAGATGATTATAGTGGATTTGAGTTCAAGCTACACGATAATCGAATAGATGCGGTTTCATTTGAAGTGTGTTGGATAAAAAAGGAAGAGCACGAGGAAAGCATATATGTCGATGCGCTGGGTTTATGGCTATGTTGATTAGCCTGTTGGCTAGTGGTGTTTATTGACTTTTATCGTGAATAATCGTTTGTTAGGGGCGACACCCTTGTGTTCGCCCGCCAACACTTTTGCGACAGTCTGGGGCAAACCTGCGTGTTCGCGCGTTGGCTAATAATTTTATATGTTCTAAGCTCTAAGTTCTATTCAATCCTTAACAAATATCGTCTTATGATTCGTATAATAAACCTTGCCCGGCAATGCGTTAACAGGCTTTTTTACATACTTTTTAAGCGTATAATCGATTAACGCTTGTCCGCTATCCTTTTGAGACGAATACTTATACGCCAAAAAAGCCGCAAACTCTAATGTTGTGTTTGGCACTTCTAAATCGTTTGTTTCGATTACAATATGACCTCCCGGGAAGTCCTTTACATGAAGCCAAATATCGTTATTGCTTGCAAGTTTTTGGGTGATATAGTCGTTTTGCTTGTTGTTTTTGCCTACCAACACCGTAAAGCCGTCGGGTGAAATCTCTTTATGAATATTTACCTTATCGGTCTTTGGCTGTTTGGTTTTCCTGCCCTTTTCGCCTTTTTGGGGGCGCAGATACCGATACGCCACAAGCTCGTCATAAATCTCCTTTATCTCGTCGAGATTTTCAGCCATATCAAGGTTATTAAGCTGATTAGTTAGGTACTCTAACTCTTCCTCAACCTCTTTTAGCATCTTTGCAGCGTTCACCTTTGCCGCCTTCGCCTTGTTGTATAGCTTGTAATATCTGTTTGCGTTTTGAACTAAGGTAAGCGACACTTCAAGCGGAATTTCTATCATCTCGTTTTCGGAATAATAATTCGAAACGATTATAGTTTTCTGCCCTGTTTTTGCGTTATATAGATTAGCGGTGATTAGCTCTCCATAAAGCCTGTATTTTTCGGAATCCTGCTCGTTAGCTAATGTTTCTTCGAATATTACTGCTTTTCGCTTCAGCCTATATATGTGCAGCTTTATTGTACTTCTTATGTTCGTGCTTCGGTTGCGAATAAATTCCGCTTTTTCGGTTTTGTTGTAAAACTCGTTTAGCATTTCGCTTGGAGAATTATATCTTGCAATTAAATTTTCGGGCAGCTTGGGCGTAAATGGGCTTATTAGCTTTGGAGAACACTTGTCCCCCACTTCTTCGAAAATAATGCAGGGCGAATAACTTGGCTTTGTGTGGAAGGTCAACATTGCTTTAGCTAGAAGCTCTTTTTCAGCAGTAGAAAAGTCCTCGATCTGTGTTTTATCTATGCCTGATTTTTCTATAAAAAGGCTTGCAATAACTGGGGCTATTCCATAAAAGCTATCGGATAGCAGCCTGTCTGCCCTGCCCTGCGTTGCATTGGTT
>JAAZFD010000275.1 GCA_012511925.1 Clostridiales bacterium | reverse complement strand
GCTTTAGGTTGTTTCGTGATAGGTTACAGGTTATTCCTGCTAAGAATACGAACATGAACCGTCCAAAATTGAGTATGAACTCAACGAATGGATTGCTTAGAACATTTATATCGAAGCCAACCGTTTCTAAGTCAACGAGAAAATGATTTATTACTACGCCTATTATCATTATGCCACGCAGGGCGTCGAGCAAATGAAAGCGTATTTGCTTATCTTTTTTATCTATGGCTTCAATGGGGTTTTCAATTCTTTCCATGAAAAAGATTGTAGTATAATTGTGTTGGATAAGTCAAGTCAGAAGGCACTATCCTTCCATGTTTACTTGAAAAAGCATAATAAGAAAATTAGCGAATAATCTTTAAGCCAATCGCCCGACCAAGTTCGTTCGGTCAACCGATAAAAAAGATTGTCGAAAAAGGGTCTGGTATATTGGAGTTCATACAAGCATATATCGAAATCGTGCTTGATTCTGCGTTAACATTGCATTTTGCATTATTCCATAGGCGTTATGTTCCTTGCTTTTCATCATTCGTTTTTCATCATTCATCATTCTAAAAAAGCGGGAGGATAGCAAAATCCTCCCCTTCAATATAGATTGATTAGCGGTAAGGTTAATACCGCATCGTATGCGGTTCCTCTACCCCCCGCATAATGCGTAGTCCACCTGCTGCCAGCGCCTCCATCTCAAACTCCCCTGCCATAATCTCCACGGGTGCAATCCAGCTCACACGCTTTTCAATCATATCCGTAAGCAGCTTAGAATTAGCAACTCCGCCAGTAAGAATAATTCTATCCACCTTGCCAAATACAACCGTTGCCAAATCGCCTATGCCCTTTGACAAGCCATACGCAAAGGCTTCAAAAACCAACTTTGCATATTCGTCGCCGTTTTTGATACGCTCTTGAACCTCCAAAACATCTGCCGTTCCCAAATGCGCACGCAAGCCTGCGTTTCCACGAACCTTTTTAGTCATCTCTTTTTGACTGTATTTGCTCGAATAGCATAGCTTTATTAAGTCCATTGCCTGCAATTTTCCGCAACGCTCGGGCGCAAAGCCTGCGTCATCATCGCTATACATATCTATTGCCTTGCCCTTGTGAATAAGCCACACGCTACAGCCACCGCCTATATGCTGAACAATAAAAGTGCATTCGCTTAAAGGCTTTTTCATAACCTCGTTTGCACATCTGTATGCCATGGCATGAGTGTTAAGCGCGTGTCCTCTGCTTCTTTTAGGAAGCTCGGGCAGACCTGTAATTCTTGCAATATCCTCAAGCTCATCAACTGTTACGGGGTCGTATATGTAGGCAGGAAGTCTCGGGGAAACCTCGCCTGCAAGCTGATACGCTATCGCACAGCCAACATTTGAAATATGAGTGTCTATTACCTGGTTGTGCATATAGTCTATCATATCTTGATTGATTACATACGCACCAGAAGCACATGGCGGAACCATTCCACCCCTTGACATAATACAGGTGAAATCAGAAATTGAAAAACCGTTTTGCGACAGCACATCTTTGATTTTATCTGCCCTAAAGCTCTGCTGCTGCATTACGTTCTCAAAGCCTTTCAACTCATCGTCTGTGTGCGAAATATTCGAATAGAACTTGCGCTCGTCATCGTAAAACACCGCAATTTTTGTTGAGGTTGAACCCGGATTTATTACAAGAATCTTTTCTACTTTCATACTTACCCTTGTGTTGACGATACGCCTGCGCCAAGCGCAAGCGAATAATATTTTTCATCGGTTGAAGAACCCCTCGAAGTTAAAACGATAGGAACCTTGCAACCTAAAATCAAGCCCGAAAGCCTGCCACCACAGGTGTAAACAAACGCCTTGCCCAATATGTTTCCTGCAACGATTTCAGGAACGAACATAATATCAAAATCACCCGAATAATCGCTTTTATAGCCCTTAACCTCCATAAGCTCGGGAACCATAGCCAAGTCGTATGAGATAGGACCTTCAACGTAGCAACTTCCAAGCTCACCCTCTACGCTCATTCTGTGAAGCTCTGCCGCATGAACGGTTTCGGGCATTTTGGGATTTATCGTTTCAACTGCGCAAAGTGCTGCAACCGCAGGCTTTTCATAGCCAAGTCTATTGAAAAAATCCACGGCATTTCTAACTATTTGCGTTTTCTGCTCTAAGTCGGGATACATGCACATTCCACCGTCTGTAACGCAAATCAGCTTGTGATAGCCTGGTAGCTCGCATATCATGATATGGCTCATAAGATTGCCTGTTCGTAAATTCGCTTCCTTTGAAAGTACGCCCTTCAACAAATCGCCCGTCATGATTTTGCCCTTCATTAAAAAGTCTGCTCTGCCCTCATGAATGAGATTAGCCGCACAAACTGAAGGATGCATACCCTCTGGAACAGCAACGATTTCAAAATCGGCAGGGTTTTGGTTCAGTGCAACCAATTCCTTTGAAATCTCCGCTACATCGCCTACAAGTATGGCATTAACAATATCGGAAGCCGAAATAATAGCCTCTAATGCGTGTGCGTCGTTGGCTTGTACCAAAGCAACGGTAGTTTTTTTACTACCCTTTTTGACAAATGAAATTAGTTCATCAAAATT
>JAAZFD010000274.1 GCA_012511925.1 Clostridiales bacterium | reverse complement strand
GTAATACTTATGCGAAAAATTTTTGTTTATACGATTAAGAAAATAAAAAGGGCTTGATGCCCCAAATAAAAAATATTTTTTATACATCATGCGGAATAAACAATTTCATAAAGTCGTTTATCGCATATCTGTCCGTCATACAGGCTATGTAATCGGCAGTAACAATATCTATTCCGTCCTCGTCTATGAATTGTGTGAACTCAAGTGGCATTAGATGATTATTTACCTTGTAATATTTATACAAGGCGGCTACTATATGCTTCGCCTTGCCCTCCTCACGCCTTGCCTGCTTGTTCAGATACACATACTCAAACATAAAGTTTCGCAAAATACCGAATTCTCTTGAAATTATATCGCTCATTCCAATCATAGGTTCGTTGAAGGAAGTTTTTATAACATCGATTATCAGCGTGTTTATGCGCTCGCCATGCGTTTTTCCAAGCACCTCCAAGCAGCTTTTAGGAATATCGCTCTCTTTAAGAATACCAGCCCTAACGGCATCGTCTATATCATGATTCACATAAGCAAATTTATCAGAAAGGCTAACTACGCTCGCTTCAAGTGTTAATCGCTTATCCTCGCTTCTGTGATTCAAAATGCCATCTCGCACCTCATAGGTAAGGTTCAAGCCCAAACCCCTGTTTTCTAACTTATCCACCATGCGTAGGCTCTGCTTGTTATGCTCAAAGCCTGTGGGAACAAGCTCGTTAAGCTGTGTTTCGCCTGCATGACCGAATGGAGTGTGCCCCAAATCATGCCCCAATGCAATCGCCTCTGTTAAATCCTCATTCAAAAGTAAGCCGCGTGAAATAGAGCGTGCAATCTGCGTAACCTCTAAGGTATGTGTTAATCTGGTTCTGTAATGGTCGCCCACAGGTGCAAAAAACACCTGTGTTTTATGCTTTAATCGCCTGAAAGACTTGCAATGAATTATTCTGTCCCTATCTCGGTTAAATTCCAAACGCAAGGGACATGGCTGTATAGCCTTTAATCGTCCCTTTGTATTTTGAGATAATACCGCATACTTTGAAAGCGTTTCCCTCTCTCTCTTTTCAAACCAATCCTTTACTTTTGAAATATCGTCTATCATGCTGCACTCCTATATGCTTTTTAAGTAAATTCCCGAATAGCTGTCAATATCTAAATCGATAAAATGCTTTCCGTTTTCTTCGTAGCTTTTCACTATGTTTTTTGTGTACTCTAAAAATCCGCCAAAACCTAAGTCGCTTGAATGCAATATTACCTCTGCCGTTAAAGCAAGCGGAACTTCAATTTTGTACCTCTCATATTTTACAGGTGTAAAGTTGCAAACGCAAATAACCTTTTTGTGCTTGTCGTGGCGCATAAAAGCAATTAAAGACCTCTCCTTATCTTCTGCTACCAACCAGCTAAAACCGTCCCAGCTTGTATCGTATGCAAATAGCGGAGTATTGCTTTTATACACCGAATTAAGCTCACGCACAAAGTCTTTCATCTCTCTATGCCTTGGATATTCCAACAGGAAAAAATCTAAAGAACGCCTAAAATCCCATTCTATGAATTGCCCAAACTCGCAACCCATGAACATTAGCTTTTTTCCCGGATGCGCAAACTGATACATATAAAGCAAACGAAGTTGAGCAAACTGTTGGTCATAGTCTCCTTGCATTCTGCCTATTAAAGAGCGCTTGCCATGCACCACCTCGTCATGTGAAAAGGGTAGTATGTAGTTTTCCGAAAACGCATACATCATGGAAAATGTCAGCTTGTCGTGGTGATGCTTTCTAAAATACGAATCCATGCTCATATAATACAGCGTATCATTCATATAACCCATATTCCACTTGAAATTAAAGCCTAAGCCCCCATGCTCGGGCGGCATAGTTACAAGCGGAAATGTGGTGCTTTCCTCGGCTACAAGCAAAGCAGAGGGGCATTCTCTACCAACTGTTTTTGAAAGCGTAAGAACAAATTCAACTGCATCTAAGTTTTCTCTGCCGCCATTCTTGTTCGCAACCCACTGACCTGGGTCTTTGCCGTAATCGTGGTAAAGCATGCATCTACAAGCGTCAACACGCAAGCCGTCTATATGAAATTCTTTCAAGAAAAATACTGCATTAGAAATCAAAAAGCTACGCACAGTAGGCTTTGAAAAGTCAAATAGCTGCGTACCCCATTGCGGTTGCTCGCCTATTCGTGGGTCGCTATGCTCGTACAATGGCTCGCCGTCAAAATGCCTCAGGCCGTGCTCGTCCCTTGTGAAATGAGCAGGCACCCAATCAAGAATTACACCTATTTTGTGCTTGTGGCATTCGTTCACAAAATGCTTCAAATCCCATGGAGTTCCATAGCGTGTAGTAACGGAGTAATAACCAGTTATTTGATAACCCCAGCTATCGTCAAGCGGAAATTCGCTAACAGGCATAAGCTCAATATGCGTATAGCCCATGTCGGAAACATAGTCAACAAGCTCCTTTGAAAGCTGATACAAGCCTAAATCTTTTTTCCACGAACCCAAATGTACCTCGTATATGCTAATAGCGGAGTTGTACGGGTTTTTCTTTTGCCGCTCTTGCATATACTTTTCGTCTGTCCACTCGTAGTTTTCAACATCCCAAACAACAGAAGCCGTTTCGGGGCGGTGTTGACTGCGAAAAGCGTAGGGGTCTGCCTTGTAAATCAAGCTACCGTTGCTTGTCCTAATTGCGTACTTATATAAATCGTTTATGTTAGCGTTCTTAATAATCGCTTGCCAGATACCGCCATCATCGATTTTTTCCATCTTGTTTTTGTTAATATCCCAATCGTTGAACGAACCTACAACGCTAATTTCCTTTGCATGGGGCGCATACACAATAAAGCGCTTCGCCTGTGTTTTATCATCTAATTTGATTGTATGGCAGCCCAAAAACCTATAGCTATATGCGGCTGTTCCCTCAAAAAATAAATAAATGTCCTGTTCTACCATTTTTTCTCCATAATGCATTGTTATGTTATTATACCATGTTAGGATAGGTTGTGAATTTTTTTTTAATAATGGTTTTATAAATAGAAGGTTGAAAGAACTTATATTTTGCTGAATCTTGGAATTTCGACTAAACCATGGTTGAATGAAAGTTTATTTGTGGTAGAATATCAATAGGAAAATTTAACACAAAACATTTCGGAGGTGAGAAAAATGTTGAATAATCCAGGAATCTCGAAAAAAACCTTAAGAGATTTCAATTTTGACTTAAAGCGAGTACCCGTTAGTGTCGATTTCAATGTACCGCTTAATGAAAATCAGCAAATTACAGACGACAAGCGAATTGTTGCGGCTATGCCAACAATCAAGCATCTGTTAGCGGACAATGCAAAGGTCATTCTTTGTTCGCATTTAGGCAGACCAAAGGGCAAGGTGGTAAGTGAGATGTCCTTAGCGCCTGTGTATCAAAGGCTTTGCGAGCTTCTGCCCGATGTAAAAATCACATTTGCAAGCGATACCATAGGTGAAGATGCAAAGGCAAAGGCTACTGCCCTTCAAAACGGTGAAATATTGCTTTTAGAAAACCTTAGATTTTACCCCGAGGAAGAGCAAAACGATTCCGAATTTGCAAAGAAATTAGCCAGCTTAGCTGATATTTTCGTGTCCGATGCTTTCGGAACGGTTCATAGGGCGCATGCCTCAACCGCAGGAGTATGTGCGTATCTCCCCTCGGCAGTAGGCTTCCTAATCGAAAAAGAAATATCCGCTATGGATTCGGCACTTAAAAACCCCGCTCGCCCATTCGTAGCTATCTTAGGCGGCGTAAAGGTAAAGGATAAAATTGGTGTTATTAGAAATCTGCTAAATATGTGCGATACGCTTCTAATAGGTGGCGGCATGGCGTATATCTTTTTGAAAGCACAGGGCTATGAAATCGGAAAATCGATTAAAACAGACGATGAAAGCATTGCCTTAGCTTCAGAGCTACTTATAGAAGCAAAGGAAAAAAACGTAAACCTGTTCTTGCCCATAGATGTAATAGTTGCAGAGGAGTTCTCAAACGAGTCAAAGCACATATCTGTGAACGCTACGCAAATACCAGCCGATATGATGGGAATGGATGCAGGCGAAAACACAAGAGAGCTTTTTGCACATCATATTAAAACTGCAAAAACCGTTGTTTGGAACGGTCCTGTTGGCGTTTTTGAGTTCCCGGAGTTTGCAAAGGGAACGGAAGCGGTTGCAAGGGCTTGCGCAGAGAGCGATGCAATCACTATAATAGGTGGCGGAGACTCGGCGGCGGCAGTTATGCAAATGGGATTTGAGGAAAGAATGACTCATATTTCTACAGGTGGCGGTGCATCGCTTGAGTATTTAGAAGGTAAAAAACTGCCCGGCATAGAGGCAATACAAGATAAATAATTCGGAGGAATAAAATGAGAAAGCATATTATTGCAGGAAATTGGAAGATGAATTTAACGCCCAATGAGGCAAAGGCATTGGTAGAAGAGTTAGCACCCAAGGTGCAAAACAGCAATTGCGAAGTTGTGGTATGCCCCCCGGCAATCGACATTCAAGCCGTAAGCGAAGCCATAAAGGGCACTAATATTCAGTTGGGCGCACAGAATGTTCATTGGAAGGAAAACGGTGCTTTCACAGGCGAAATAAGCGCAAAAATGCTTTTAGAGCTTGGTGTTAAGTATGCAATAGTCGGTCATAGCGAACGCAGGCAATACTTTGGTGAAACAGACGAAACCGTAAACCAACGTGCAAAATATGCACTAACAAGCGGCTTGATTCCTATTATTTGTGTAGGCGAATCATTAGAAATTAGAGAAGCTGGCACAACAAACGATTTTGTTTCAAAACAAATCGTGGCGGCACTAAATGGTTTTAGCGGTCAGCAGGTACAAAGTCTTGTAATAGCTTACGAGCCTATTTGGGCGATAGGCACAGGCAAAACAGCCACAAGCCAAGAAGCAAACGATACAATACTTGCTATTAGAAACACTATTGCAAAAGTATTTGGTAAAGAAACAGCACAAAACACTCGCATTCAGTATGGCGGAAGCATGAACGCTAAGAACGCAAGCGAGCTAATGGCTATGGAGAACATAGACGGTGGTTTAATCGGTGGCGCAAGCCTAAAGGCAGAGGATTTTGCTACAATCTGTGCGGTGGCAAGTAAATAATACCGTATGAAGAAACTCACAGCACTTATAGTGTTAGACGGATTTGGCTGCACAAAAGAGGTTTTCGGAAACGCCATAGCGGCCGCCGATTTAACCTACATTCCTAAACTTTTAGAAAGCTACCCCAACACGTTTATTGCCGCCTCGGGGGTGGATGTTGGCTTGCCTGAGGGGCAAATGGGCAACTCGGAAGTAGGACACATGAATTTAGGTGCAGGCAGAATAGTTCCTCAAGAATTGCTATTTATAAACGAACACATTGAAAAGGGTAGTTTTTTTGAAAACAAAGCGTTCTTGGGTGCAATAAAAAATTGCAAAGAGAATGATTCTGCCCTGCATATTTTCGGCTTGCTATCCGATGGCGGAGTACATAGCCATATAAATCACCTGTTCGCATTGATTGATTTGGCAACGCAACACAATATAAAAAAGCTAATTATTCATTGCTTTTTAGACGGCAGAGATACCGCCCCAAACAGCGGAATCGACTTTATAGACGAGCTACAAAGCAAGCTAAACTCCGTAAACAACGGTAAAATTGCAAGCGTTATGGGCAGATTTTTCGCCATGGACAGGGATAACAACTTCACTCGTGTTCAAAAGGCATATGATGCGCTTGTTTTCGGTGTGGGTAACGAGTTCAGCAGCGCACATGAAGCGGTGTTTTCTTCATATTCCGAAGGTATTTTCGACGAATATGTTGTGCCTGCTGTAATAGTAGAGAATGGCGCTCCAGTCGCAACAATCGAAAAGCAAGACAGCGTAATATTCTATAATTTCCGACCCGACAGAGCGTACCAATTGGCAAAAACGCTTCTCGTTTCAGATGAGGAGTTTGGTGTTGAAAACTTCCACAGGAAAGAAAATTGCTTCCCGTACTTTGCTTCTATGTCGCCATACAAGGGCAGTATAGACTCGCATATGAATATAGCTTTCGACCGAAAAAGCCTTGAAGGCACATTGGGCGAATATATCTCTAAACTTGGGCTTACGCAATTAAGAATCGCAGAAACCGAAAAGTTTGCCCATGTAACGAAGTTCTTTAACGGCAACAGCGAAACACAGTTTTTAGGCGAGGACAGGGCGTTAATCCCTTCTCCCAAGGTTGAAAAATACAGCCAAAAGCCAGCAATGAGCGCTTACGAGGTGGCAGAGGAATGCGTAAAGCGAATCGAAAGCGGTAAGTATGATTTTATAGTGCTAAACTTTGCAAACCCCGATATGGTAGGGCATACAGGCGATTTCGATGCAACCGTAGAAGCAGTTAAGGTAGTTGACGAATGCCTAAAACGAGTAGTAGAAACAATCTTAGCGCAAAACGGCAGGGCGATTATCACCGCAGACCATGGCAATGCGGAAAAAATGATAGATAGACTAACTAGAAAGCCGCTAACCGAGCATACAACCTCAAAGGTTATGCTGATAGTCGCAGACAATGAGAAAAACAACATTGGATTGCGAGAAAACGGGAAGCTATGCGATGTTGCGCCAACCCTTCTTCAGCTTATGAATATTGAAAAACCCGAAATAATGACGGGAATTTCGCTGATTATGGAGTAGTTATGGGTATTTTCAAGAAGAAAAAGGAAACGGATAACAGAAGCGTTTCAGAGGTTGTATTCTCTGAAGCGCTAAAGCCTGCAACCGAAAAGAAAGACGAACCGCAAAGCAAAGGATTTTTTGCAAAGCTAAAGACCTCGCTTTCAAAAACAGGCGGAGGGCTTTTAAGCTCTGTTTTCAAAACCCATGAGCGAATTGACGATGATTTCTACGACGAGTTAGAAGAAGCAATGATTTTAGCCGATATGGGAATGGACACAGCCGCAGAAGTGCTAAGCTCTCTCCGCAAGGTAGTAAAAGAGCAAAAGCTAACCCTGCCAACAGAAGCAAGGGAAGCATTAGTGCATTTATTAGCCGAAAAAATGGAGCCACAAAGCGAGTTCCAAGTTACAGACAATCAAGCGGTTATATTGATAGTAGGCGTAAATGGAGTTGGCAAAACAACCTCAATAGGAAAGCTGGCAAACTACTATAAGCTAAGCGGAAAAAGTGTTTTGCTTGCCGCTGCAGATACCTTTCGTGCCGCCGCAGCAGAGCAACTTACAGTTTGGTCAACTCGTGCCGATGTTCCTATTATAAAGCATGGCGAGGGGGCAGACCCTGCCGCAGTCGTGTTCGATGCAATAGCTTCATTCAAAGCAAAAAAGCATAATCTCTTGATTTGTGATACAGCAGGCAGACTTCACAACAAGAAAAACCTGATGGACGAGCTTGCAAAGATTCGCCGGGTTATTTCAAGAGAGCTGCCCGATGTACCCGTAGAAGTATTGCTTGTTTTAGATGCTACCACAGGTCAAAATGCGGTTTTACAGGCACAGGCGTTTTCTGAATCGAGTGGGCTAACAGGGCTTATCATCACAAAACTTGACGGCACAGCCAAGGGCGGCATAGCGGTGTCAATTAAAGATATGCTAAACCTGCCAATTCGCTTTATCGGAGTAGGTGAGGGCATAGACGATATGCGACCTTTCAATGCTGATGACTTTGCAAAGGCGCTTTTAGACGAAAAGTAATTCCGTAAATTCATAAAGCAGCGGCGTACCTGTGTGCGCCCGCAGACCATAGCAGAAAACAAAGAGTACAATACGTACTCTTTTTATATCCTATTCCAATAATATCAAAGGCAAAAGTTTTGGATAATTTTTCACTTAAATGCAAATACTTATTCCATTGAGGAGTAAACAATAATGAGCATTAAGCAAGTATTTAATTCTTTTTCGAATGTATTCAAGTTTGACGATTCAGACAGGCGTTTTGAGTTATACGAAACCGAGTACGGCGACCCCTACGAAAAAGAGCGTGGAGAACGCAGTACACAGCTTGAAAGTAATGTAAAAGAAGATTTACCTATAAATAAAGATTTGCATAGCAATCTAACCATGATAAGGCAGGATTTTAGGACGGATATAAACCCCGACCTATTGATTAGAGAATTTATGCTCGGCGGTGAGGTTCCTGCGGCTATCGTTTTCATTAACGGAATTTCTAATGCCATGGTAATCAATGATTTTCTTTTGCGAGATGGCATGAAGGAGGGGGCGATAAAAAATGCAACTAAGCCCCTATACGAGTATGTACTAAAAAGCGTATTTACGGTATGCGACGCCAAAACCGAAAACAAATTCGTAAAGCTAAAAAGAAAAATATTAGCTGGACAAGCGATTATATTCATAGAAGGCGAGGAACGTGCGCTTGTATTTGATTCAAGGCTTTACCCAACTCGTAGCGTTGATGTATCCGAAAACGAAAAAACGGTGTTAGGACCAAAGGAAGCATTTGTTGAAAGCCTAAGGACAAATGTTTCAATGATTAGAAAAAGCATTCAAACCGATAATTTAGTTTGCGAAATGCGCACAGCAGGCAAGGAGAGCAACACAAAAATCGGAATACTTTATTGCGAGGGCGTAGCCAACAATGCACTTGTAAACGAGGTTAAGCGCAGACTATCAAAAATAAACATAAAAAAAGTTTTTGCGATTAGCACCTTGATTCAAATGATGGAAAGCACACCAAACTCGCCATTTACGAGTGCATTGCTGACCGAAAAGCCAGACAGATGTGCTTCATTCTTGCTTGAAGGGCATGTTGCACTTGTGTGTGATGGTAGTCCACTTATTGCTATAGTTCCTACAACCCTGTATATGATGTTTTCGATGCCAGAGGATTTTTACGCTCGCAGCCCCGCCGCTTCTTTCGTTAGGGCAGTGCGAATAATAGCGGCAATTACATCGATTTATCTACCTGGGCTATTCATTGCCATAGTAATGTATCATCATGGGTTTTTATCGCCAGAATTGCTAAACACAATTATTGCTTCTCGTGTAATGGTATTTGTGCCAATTAGCGTAGAGCTTGTAATGCTGATGCTCGTTTTCCAGCTAATAAGGGAAGCAGGTATGAGAGTCCCAGGGAGTATCGGGCAGGCACTCGGCATAATAGGTGGTCTTGTATTAGGGCAGGCGGCTGTTGCTGCTAACTTGGCAAGTGCAGTTGTGTTAATACTCGTTGCATTTGTTGGCTTGGGCAATTTCTGTATCCCCGATTATACATTACAGCTTACCTCGTTCTATATAAGAATTGGCTTTGTTTTTGCCGCAATCATGGCAGGCTTCTTAGGAATAGTAGCTGGTACATTGATTGTTACAGGCTATATGTGCTAGTTAAAATCCTATGGCGTGCCGATTCTTGCACCTTATGCCGTAAAAACTCACTCAAGGCGACCGCTTATATTGCGTGGAAAGTTGAAAAACAACGATTTGGGCGGCGAAGACTATATGAACAGACAAGGCGATTGATAGGAGGAATGTATGAATTTATCGGAGGGTAAATCTGGTCAACAAGCCATTATAAGCATGACATGCGTTGCAATGGTAACTACTGGGCTGTTTTCATTCTATTCGGGAGAGCTATATCCATTGGGCAACTCAACATACGTTAGCTTTCCTGTTGGTGCGATAATTGCAGGGCTTGTGTTTTTGCTTGCCGTAGCAGCTATAAAGTCTTGTAACGCTCATAACTTGATGGATATGTTCGAGTTCAGCATTGGAAAATTTTTGGCAAGAATAATCTCTGCTATACTTATTGTATATTGCATTACTTGTGCAATCCTACCATTGAACAGGTTTTTAAATATAATGTATAATAGCTTTTTTATAAATTCCAACTATTTTTCTATTGCGTTGTTTATTATACCTGTACTTGCATATTTTTCTCTATTAGGACTTGAGCCTATTTGCAGAACCGCAAGGGCGCTTGTATGGTTCTTACTTGCCATGCATTTCTTTTCGTTAATAAGTGAGGTAGGTGAGCTTGACGTTTATCACATTGCGCCAATTATGGGCGATGGTTTAGAAAATACTGCGCTTGTTAGCCTAAAGGCTTCAGGCTTATTCTTGCCTGCGCTATTGTTTATTCTATGGAATCCAAAAAGTGTTCATGGGTTAAAGTTCGCAAAGCGGGCAGGTTATTTTTCCGTTCCTATTACTGCAATAGTTTGCGGATTAACCTTCCTTGCGCTTGCCATGATGTTCACCTATATCGACCTAACAAATTTATATACTCCGCTTTACAGATACAGTATGGTTAGGGCTTTGGAAAACCTTATATTGAGGATGGATAAAATAATGTCATTTATCTGGATTATGGCGGTTTTGCTTGCGAGCTCGTACTATATGTATGCTTCGTCAAACATTTACGCAAAAATGTTTAAGCAAAACGATTCAAGACCTGCCTCGATAGGATTAAGCATTATAATGCTTTATATTGCGATTAGCTCGCACCTAACTTTAACCATAGTAAAGCAGGTACTCGACTTATTGAGGAACTATTCATTTCTCATATTATCAGTGCCTATAATAATCGTTTCGGGCATTGCTATTGTGCGTGCAAGTATAATAAATAGGAGGCAGCAAAATGAAGTCGGCGTTGGTTAAAACGATTTGTCTATGCTTAATCATTTCAATGATTGCTCCGCTATTTTCGGGCTGTATGAATCCTGATTCAATCTCAGAATTTGTCTATGTTCTCGGCATTGGGGTAGATATGGGAGAGCAATTCAAATACAAGTTCACCTTTTTAATGCAAAGCGCTGCGCCTTCGGCAGAAACTCCGCGGGAAAGTGAAACAATGATAGCATCTGCGGAGGGCGATAACCTGTATGAAGCAATAAATGTTGCCGAGATGGGATTACCTCAACGCATGAACTACTCACGCTCGAATATTTTTATTATTTCGAAGGAATGTGCGGAAAAAGGTGCTATTGCAGATTTGTTCAGAGTATCTTGGAGTACAACCAAGCTAAGAACATCTTCTATCATGGTAATTTCAAGCGAAAGAGCAGATGACTTTATTCAATCGTTAATTGCAGGGGAAAGTGCAAGCTATTCTAAGCTACAAAGCATGTTAGTTGACTATGCAAAGGCAACGGGCTTTATTGTAACTCGTAGCATTTTCGAATTTGTTTGTGCGATTGAGAACCGCCATAGCGATGCAGTGGTTACTCTTGGAGCAATAGATGATTCAATTCAAACACCTACAGATAGTGGTGGTGGCTCAGGTGGCGGCTCGGGCGGCTCAGGCGGCTCGGGCGGTGGCTCAGGAGGTGGCGGCGGGAAAGAAGATTCAAGTCCCGAGCCTTCCTCAACCCCGAAGGATACCACAAGCGGTGTAAAGCGTGAGGGCGGAACAAAAGCATATTTTGATGGCAGTGCTTTGTTTGATGGTGTCAAAATGGTAGGCGTAATAACAAAAGAAGAAACCCAGTTTTTACTGCTTGCACAAGGAGGGCTTCCCGGCGCGAGAATTTCTTTGGAAACTGATAAAGGAACAAATTATGTTGTTAGGTTAGGGAATGCAAGTTCACCTAAAGTAGATGTAACCATTAAAGAAGATAGAATTGATGTTGTGTATAACATATCTATCGGGGTTCGCCTTGATATGCAGGTCGATAAGGAGCAGGAATTAGAGATGCGAAAAAAAGGCGGGCTATTAGATGAACTAAGTCAGCAAATAGTTGCGTATTGCGAAAATGGCTTAAACAACCTTTTCAACAATGTTCAAGAGCTTAACTGCGATGCGTTTGGTATTGGCAAATATGTTTCGTTGAAATTCTTCTCTACAAAGGAGTGGGAGGCTTTTAATTATAAGGATGAAAGGTATCAAAATGTTTTCGTTACATTTAATGTAGAAATAGATATGGAGGATGTGTACGTTTCGTCGTACATAGATTGATATGATTTGGTTTACGATTTTGGCGGTATTAGCCGTAACATATAACATCCTTTATGCAATACATTGCATAAGAAGCAAATGCTTTGCAGCTTTTTCTGGCTCGGTGATAGTTTGTGCTATAATAATAGGGTTAATTGTTTTATTGCAATTCAACACTTAAAGCGTTATAATCTCGTTTAGTAAACAAACGGGAGTATTATGCTAAATATTGTACTTGTAGAACCCGAGATTCCACAGAATACGGGCAATATAGCCAGAACCTGTGCGGTTATAGGCGCATCGTTACACCTAATAGAGCCATTGGGCTTTTGTATAGACGAAAAGCATGTTAAGCGTGCAGGACTTGATTATTGGAGTGAATTATCCCTGCACACCTATTCAAATTTTGCACACTTTTTAGAGAAAAACCCGAATGCAAGGCTTTGGCTTTTCTCAACCCATGCCGAAAAAAGCTATAGCGATGTTCAATACAATGACGGTGATTTCTTAGTGTTTGGAAAAGAAACTGCAGGCTTAGGCGCACAGCTAATCTCTCAATACAAGGATAATTGCGTTAGAATCCCCATGAGAAGCAATTTGCGCTCGCTAAACCTGTCAAATTCGGTTGCTGTTGCCGCTTATGAAGCCATGCGCCAGTTAGGCTTTCCAAATATAAGTTAACCTCTTATGCACACCCAGAAACTTAGTAGCATAGATAAAAAGTCTGAGAAAGTCGCAGGCTCTATATCTGTTTCTACACCCAGTTCAAGCGTTGCTAACCTCTCGCCCTGTGAGTTGAAATAATCCACAGTTCCTAAGCAATCGCCAGCCTTAATTGGTGCAATTAACGCTTGTGGCACATTGTAAACTGCATTGGGCTGTTCGTCATTCATTCCGCTAAGTATCGAAAGCTCATTCAATGCCACAAGGTCAACAGCTCTCATAACCGAACCGCTTATAGGCACTCCCTTAATAATTGCATCTCCTTTTTTGGCAATATTCACATTTTTATAACTCGCATAAGCGTATTCAATGGCCGCGCGTGCTACTTCAAAGCGATCTGCACTGTTCTTTGCTCCTAATACAACCGCTACATAGTCCGCACCGTTTCTTGAAACCGAAAACGCTCCGCAATAGCCGGCATCGTTTGAAGAGCCGGTCATAAGCCCTGTGCAGCCTACTAAATCACGCACAAAGCGATTCGGATTCACAAGCTCGGTTCTTTCGCCATTCGAATGAATAATCTCGCTCATATATGTTGTGCTGTAACGCTTGAAAGCGGTAGAGTTCGCCAACGCACTGCCGATTTTCGCAAGGTCGCTCACCGACATTTTTAGATTTGTACCCATTGGGTCTTGATAAACCGCCTGCACCCCCATATCCTGCATACGGTTGTTGAGTTTAGACAAGAACACATCCATGCTCCCAAATGCCGCTTCGCAAAGAGCATAAAGCGCATCACCTGCCGAAATCATAACCGCACTTTTGTATAAGTCGTCTGCAGAAATCACCTCGTTGGCTTCTACAAATGCCGTAGGTCCGGGAACTTTAGCGGCATTTGCACTTATAGTAACCTTGCCATCAAGCGAATAATCCCCCTTGTCAATCGCTTCAGAGAGTATAAGCATTGGTCCTATACGAGAAAGCCCTGCAACAGGGTTAACCGTATCAAGTTCTCTTTGCACAATTATTTGAAGTGAGCTTCTCGCCACAACAACAATAGCGGTTGCAGAACCCATGCTAAACGGAGGTTCAGCCGCATTCGTGGCAGAGTAGGGGAAAAACGCACAAAGCATAAGCACTACAAGCCATAAAGACAGGTATTTTTGTATTGAAAAACGCATATTAACCTCCGAAAAACAAGTCCTATTTATAGATATGCAAGGTTTATGGGCTAATATGAATAAAATCATGACTAAGCATAGTGTGAAGTTTCAGCTGTCGCAAAAGCTGGTGCACAAAAGTACGTCACGGGTTCAAATTTCTTACTTTACTTGCAAGAAAAGTAAACGTGCCTCATTCAACCATATACCACTTATCGATACTCCGCATCATATCCGGCTCTCTTATGCTCATAATCCCATGAATATTCGCCGCATAAATAATGCTGTTTAGCCTGTAGCCCAGCACGATAAAGGGAAGCTCCTCAACAAATGCTGCTTCAAAGGCATACGCCGCTTCACGCAGAGTGATTTCATCAACCGCAGAAAACATTTTAGAGTTAAGCGAAAGAAGCCTTTCGCTTTTCACTTTGCCGTAGTTTATATCGGAATCCGTAAACAATGGCTCTAAATATCCATCTCGGTTTAAGCTGTAACCCACAAGTGCCAAATCAAAGCTGCCACTTTTTAACTGCTGTATGTATTCGGATTTTGAATGTGGAGCAGAGGGCAAAAAGCCATACGAAACAACATTAACCTCAATACCGCATAGCAAAAGCTGTGATTTCATCGCTTCCGCCGCATTTTTTCTTACTGCATTATCCGTAGTTTCATTCACCAGTAGCGTAAATGATAGCTTTTTTGTAGAATCGTCTTTATGACGCAAAATGCCGTCCTTGTCTGCTTTCGTATAGCCAGCATTTGCAAGTAGGGTCTTTGCATACTCTAAATCGTATTCATATACCTTGTATTTACTTGAATATAGCCATGAATCGGGTGCAATAGGCACGTCAACGTCTTGCAACTTGTTCATATAAACATTTGAAACAAGCCTTGAAACGTCCAAAGCATAGATTATAGCCTTGCGAACATTCAAATCCTCAAAAATGGGGTTTTCATAGTTGAATATCATAAGCTCAATATTGTTAGTCATCATATCGAGAACCTTGGTTATGCCCTCCTCACGATACTTTCCCGAAGAAATTACAGAGGTCGTTACAAAATTCAGCTGTTTTGCCTCATAAGAAGCCAAAGCCGTAGCATTATCCGCACGAGGTACAAACGTAATATTTGAAATATAGGGCAATGTGCGCCACCATAATTCGTTTATTGTTAGCTCAACCTTAGATTTCTTAGCTTCAACAACCTTGTACGGACCTGTGCCAACCATTTTTGCTCCGCCGTCCTCTGCCTGACACATAATCGGGAACGTAAGCGCATAAAGCGAGCTAAGTCCGCCCTTGTGCATCTTAATTCTTAACGTATAGTTGTCGATAACGCTCATATTTGCGTTTTTTGAAATGTTGTACGCATAATACGAAGCATCCGCAACCGATGGCGCAGGGGTTGGCGAGGGCTTAGGGG
>JAAZFD010000273.1 GCA_012511925.1 Clostridiales bacterium | reverse complement strand
GTTCAAAAAAGAACGATACTGCCGATACGGGCTTGAAAATCAATCAACCTCATTCAAGCGCTGATTCAAGCGAACCTACGGAAACCGACGAGATTGAGGATGAGGAATCTCGTATTAAGGATGCAGAAAATGATATAAACGAAACCACAAAGCCTTATTCGACTACTGGTTCTTCACCACAGGTTACGGAATCAACTATACCTTCAACAGCAGAGCCGACTGAAGCCCCTACCCTGCCCGAAAACGAATTTACAGCGCTTATGCCCGAAGTTCGGTTAGATTTAATGTGGGCTAAAGACAATGAGTATGGCACAACGGCTGTTTATGCTCCTATTACAAGGGGTGATTTTAACAGCCTTGGCAGAATTGCTCGGGATTCGGGCTTTGAAATCGATGTGTTGGTGGTTGATATGATGTTTAGCGCATCAAATGCGGACGGAATGCATATAAAAATTGAGGTTACTAAGGAAGCAACCAAGATTACCGTTTATAATGATGTGAAACATTTTAGTTAACATTCCTTTCTCTCTTTCTCTTTTTCTCGCCCCCGAAAGGGGGCATATTATTTTTATGTTAAACTAAGAAAAGATTAAGAATACAGAGTGTCGAAACCTATTAGCAGATAAGGAAAAATGTGCTAATAGACTTAACCTACACATTCTTATGCAGAACGGCGGAAAATAGGGTATAAATACCTATATGAAACCGAAAAACACTAAGAAATCGTGGTGGCGGCACCTATGTTTTCACCTGCCACGACTATTTCGACAGTGTGGATTAAAAATAGTTTTTTTGCTTTTTGAGTTTAATAACAAGATTCAGACAAGGTTATAGGTCATTTTGTTTCCAATAAATTCATCAAAAAATATATGTTCCAGTTTTGGCGATTTTTTGAGATTATATACTTGATTTATATTTTATAAATGATATTCTATTATCAACCACAACTTTTATAAGGAGAGAAAAAAATGTCAAAAATCACCATGAGCACACCGTTAGTCGAGATTAACGGCGATGAAATGACTCGAATCATTTGGGACTATATCAAAGAGCATTTAATTTTGCCCTATGTCGACTTAAAAACCGAGTACTACGATTTATCTTTGGTTAAGCGTGATGAAACCGATGACCAAATCACAGTTGAGGCTGCAGAAGCAATCAAGAAGTATCGAGTAGGCGTAAAGTGCGCAACGATTACTCCCAATGCTCAGAGAGTACAGGAATACGGCTTAAAACGCATGTATAAAAGCCCTAACGGCACTATCCGTGCAATTTTAGACGGAACAGTTTTCCGTGCTCCCATCATAGTTTCATGCATCAAGCCCTTTGTAAGACCTTGGGTTAAGCCTATCACTATCGCTCGTCATGCCTACGGTGATATCTACAAGTGCCAAGAGTTCAGAGTTCCTACAAACGGAAAAGCAGAGATTTCATTTACAGCAGAAAATGGCGAGAAACTGTTCCATGAAACAGTATTCGATTTCAAAACACCTGGCGTTTTAATGGCAACATATAACAAAGACGATTCAATTATTAGCTTTGCAAGGGCTTGCTTCGAGTATGCACTTTCTACAAATCAAGATTTATGGTTCTCAACAAAGGACACAATCTCCAAAAAGTACGACCATACTTTCAAGGATTTATTCGAAGAGATTTTCAAAAAGGAATACAAAGCGAAATTTGAAAGTGCTGGGCTTACATATTTCTACACATTGATTGATGATGCTGTTGCACGCGTTATGCGTTCGGAGGGCGGATTCATTTGGGCTTGCAAGAACTACGACGGCGATGTAATGAGCGACATGGTAGCTTCTTCATTCGGTTCACTTGCAATGATGACAAGCGTATTGGTTTCACCCGATGGCAATTTCGAGTTCGAAGCTGCTCATGGCACAGTAACACGCCACTATTACAAGCACCGTGATGGCGAAAAAACTTCCACAAACTCAATGGCAACACTGTTCGCATGGACAGGCGCATTGAAAAAGCGTGGTGAGCTTGACAATAACGCTGCTTTGGTTGAGTACGCAAACAAGATGGAGCAAGCTGCTTTAACAACTATTGAAAGCGGTTATGTAACTAAGGACTTGGCTTCATTGGCAGAGCTTGATGAGATTCATATCTTAGATACAGAAGGCTTTATCGTTAAGGTTAAGGAAATCTACGACACAATGGCGTAAAAGTTAATCGAAAAAGACCCCCAACTCAGGGGTCTTTTTTTATTTTTTTTACTTGTTTTTTAGCAAATCTCGAATTTCTTCTAATAGTTTAACTTCATCGCTTGGTGCAGGGGGTTCAACAACTGCTTCTTCCTTTTTCTTGAACCTTTCAATCAACTTTACGAACAAGAAAATTGACATTGCAATTATGAGGAAGTCAACTACCGATTGAATAAACAAGCCATACATGATTGCGGCATCTGCAACTCCCTCTTTAATTGAAGGAATGACAACCTTTAAATCGGCAAAGCTCACACCTCCCAATAACATTCCGATTGCAGGCATTATAATATCGTTAACTAAGGAAGTAACGATTTTTCCGAATGCGCCTCCAATAATAACACCTATTGCTAAATCCAGCACGTTACCCTTGAACGCAAACTTCTTAAAATCCTTGAACATAGTATTCTCCTTTCAGTTTTTGAATATAATTATTATAGCACAGCTTCGGTGAATCTGATAATAAAATGAAAACAAAAAAGACAAAAATAAGAAAATTACAAAATAGCTATTGCAACTATCCATAAATTATCATATAATATCACTGTCCTAAACAAATATTAAAGAGGTGCTATATGAAAACCGTAAAAAAAGTAATATTTCTGTCAATCGTTTTAGCGCTTTTGATGATGCTTGTATCATGTATCAAGCCGCCAATCGGCAACGGCGAAAACAACAATGGAAACGGTGATGATGTCGATAATACCCAAAGCGACGAAACCCCCCAGGGCAATATTAACGATAACGACAATGTCGATAAAGCGAGTTGGGACGCAGACAAGGTGTATGATTTAGATAAACCCAAAGCAACGATTGAAACCTATGCATCAACCGAAGACGCTACTGTGTATTCATTCAAAAACATGAAGAATGAAGACGCATTAGACTACATCGAGTATCTAAAAGATGAGGGCTATACATATAATTCTGTAACTCTCAAGGATTACACATACGGCGCTAGCAACGAAGAGGGCGTGCATGTAGCCTTTTATTACGATGCCGAAACTGGCTATGGAACCATAACCATATCAAAGGGCGATGCTCCCGACCCGTCTGACGATGGTGGCGCAGTTATAGGTGGAGACAACGAGTGGGATAGCTCTAAGGTTGCAGGAATCCCCGACCCCGGTTCAGAGATTTTGTCTTTCTGGAACACAGATAAATCCGTGCAGTACACCTTTGAGCCTTTGGAAGATTACACAGATTTCGTCAACAAGATTAAGGCGGCTGGGTTCACTATTAACCCCACAGAGGCTGTTATATCTGGCTCTTTCATGTATGTAGCTTCAAACAGCAAAGGCGACGTTGTTACATTCACAGCCGCTGAAGATGAATGGGTGCTTGGTGTGGTATTTGCTGAATAAAACGAGGAGAAGAAAATGAAAAGAATTATTGTATCTTTATTTATTGTAGTTGCATTGGTTATGTTGGTAGCCTGCAACAATATAACAGATGGCGAGGTAAACCCTACTGCAACAGAAGGTATTCAAAATACTGATGAAGTTGGCAACACCGATGAAGTTCAGAATACCGATGAAGTTGAAAATTCCGAAGAACCTGCAAATGGTAATTTTAGCTTAATCAAAAACGAGTACAAGGATAAGCACGAGCTATACGCCTTTGTGCAATCGTTCCTCGATTACAAGAAGCCTGCTGCAGAAGCTATTGAAGCAAAATATAGCGAGTTTGAAGAATCGGTAGCCAATCTTGCATATGATTTTGGAATAGACATTACTATTCAGCCCATAGTGTCCCTCAGAAACCTTGAAAAAGAGGGCGACAGCTGGGAAGGCACGGCTTCGACTTATGATTATGAAATTCATAAAGAGGGCGATGTTTATACATTTAGCTTCGTGCATACCATGCTTGAAACTACAACGGAGGGTACCTGTGATGTTAAAGCAGGCACGTTGCAGCTTACTGCTGAAATAACCTCGGGATTAGAAAAATATCAGATTATATACGCAGGCGAAGGTGCGTACCTAAGATTTTGGTCTGAAAAAAGTGATTATTTAGATTATACTCGCGCTCATTACACCTACTTTAAGGGTTTGGATATTGCTATGGGACAGGAGGAAACTAATAGTCCTAAAGAGCTAATAGGTGCAAGCTATAACGACCATACATACGCAGAAAACGACGATGCTTGGGTTAAGTTTATTAGCGGTCAAACAAGTAGTTTTGACGGCATAAATAATTAAATTTTTTGGAGGTATTTTATGTTTTGCAGAAAATGTGGAAAAGAACTTAATGACGGAACAAGATTTTGTGAATCTTGTGGTGCTCCTCAAGAGCAGGCACAGCAGGAGCAGGCACAGCAGGAGCAGGCACAGCAGGAGCAGGCACAGCAGGAGCAGGCACAGCAGGAGCAGGCACAGCAGAATCAACAGAATCCTGCACCGCAGTACAACCAACAGCAGTACAACCAGCAAAGCAACACGCAAGATAATAAGATTATGAATATTCTTGCATATTGGCTTTTTTTCCTGCCGTTGGTATCCTCTCCCGTAACGCAAGAGGGAAAATTTCATGCTAACCAAGGATTGCTGTTACTTCTAACTTCTATTGCAGGAAGCATAGTGATTTCTATTTTAGGGGCAATTATCTTTGCAATCTCTTGGAGCTTGGCATTTTTCACTTCATTGTTATGGTTTGCATGGGGTATTGCAATGATTGCGCTTGTAATAATCGGAATGATGAACGCAAACAAAGGCGAGCAAAAACCCTTACCTGTAATCGGCAAGCTATTTACTATTATTAAATAATACGGAGGAAGTTATGCTTAAGAGAATCACAGTAATAGTGCTTGCATTGATTATGATGCTTTCACTCGTATCATGCGTGGCAGAAGAACCACAAGGTAGCCCCACTGTCACCGACGGTAACACTTCGCCCTCTCCTACTCATGACGGCGAATACACTGAAGAGCCTGGCAATACGGAAGACATAGAAGCAACAGACCCACCGCAGGGCGACCCAGTTCCTACATTTGAGGAAGCATGGCCTGCGGAAATGCTGCCTTCGGATTTTCCGAATTTGGGCAATGTAACCAAGGTTACAGATTCAAGAACATTCGGCCATAATATTACGATTTATTGGAATATTCTTTCCAAGGAAGAGGCTGAAGCGATAGTTGACAAACTTAACGAGTATCTCGATTATGACCATGCATGGCAGGATTATTTCTGGAGCGATGGCTTGAAATATAAGCCCGGCACACAAGAAGAGCTATTGCGTGTAGAGATTCGTTATTCGCCCACTTCTTCAGGGTCAATAGAAGATTTCCAGTATCAATTTTATATTGAGATTTCTGGCGACGGTTTAGTACCCAAAGAGTAATAATAGTACCCCCTATAAGCCAGCCCAAGCGGCTGGCTTTTTTGTAATAAAGAGAAGGCGTACAGGTGGGTCTCTATGATTTGTGGGAGTAATGTTCCAACGGTTGCACTCTGCCAAGTGGGCTTTTCGCCATTATTACCAAAGCTGCTATCTTTCCATTTGACACAGAACAAATTCGTTGCTAATATCTAGCAAAGGAAAGGAAGTGTTATTTATGGATGAAAACTGTAACAATGATTGTGCAAGCTGCACAGCGAATTGCGATTCGAGAAAAGAAGTCCCAAAGCCAACAAGAAATACAAATAACGAAGGCGTAAAAAAGCTAATTGCCATAGTCAGTGGAAAAGGCGGTGTAGGCAAAACACTTATTACCTCACTTTTGGCTGTTGAAGCACAAAAACAGGGGCATAAGGTTGCCGTTATGGATGCCGATATTACAGGTCCGTCTATTCCCACAGCTTTCGGACTTCATAAGCAAGCGATATACACCGAAGAGGGTATTTTTCCTGTTCGAACAGAAAAGGAGATTGATGTAATGTCTATCAACTTGCTGCTTGAGGATACAACCGCACCCGTTGTTTGGAGAGGTCCTGTTATTTCCGGTGCGATAAATCAGTTTTGGAGCGATGTGGTTTGGGGTAATCAGGATATTATGTTCATCGATATGCCACCTGGTACTGGCGATGTACCGCTAACAGTGTTTCAAAGTTTGCCTGTTGATGCGATTATCGTTGTAACCTCACCGCAAGAGCTTGTTTCGGTAGTTGTTGAAAAGGCTGTTAACATGGCAAAGCTGATGAACATTCCAATTTTGGGACTTATCGAGAATATGAGCTACTTTGAGTGTGATTGTGGAAAGCTTCATTACATTTATGGAGAAAGCACAGCACCTAAAATTGCTAAGAAATATTCTTTACCATTGCTTGCGAGATTACCTATTACTGCTGAATATGCACAGCTAAGCAACGAGGGAAAAATCGAAGAGGCAGATTCAAGTGCTTTTATCCCAATAATAAAAATGTTGTAAATCAATTTACCGATTAGAGCCGCACATAGCGGTTCTTTTTTTATGAATAAGGGGGATAGAAAATTTTATTACACTAAAACACGCTTAATGCGGAGGTATTCGTCAAAAATGTAGTGGCTACACTCTTGTGTTCCCGCTTATTCTTTTCCGACAGTCTAAAGAGCCACACATAGAGGTTCTTTTGTTGTGCATGTCCACTAATATTTCAAAAAGCATCAAAAAATTCTGTCGAAACCCATACAATAATGCACAAACGAAAATTCCCCTGCGTATTATACAACATAGGGCAAAGCTCTATAATAAACTTTAAGGAGGAACGTTCTTATGTTCAACAACTTCGGAGGCAACAATTGTTGCTGTTTGTTGCTTTTGTTACTTGCCTGCTGTGGCGGTAACAGCTCGCCGTTTGGCGGTTTTGGCGGAGGCGGCGGTGGCTGTGGCGGCGGCGGCAATAATGGTTGCGAGTGCCTCATTTGGCTATTGCTCCTATGCTCATGCTGCGGCGGCGGCGGTGGCGGCGGTGGCGGCGGTGGCGGCTGCGGATGCTGCTAATTACGCATAGTTAGCATGTGTGCGGTGGAAAACCACCGCATTTTGATTTTTTGGATGTACAGCACCGCCGTATTTGCTACTGCCTTTCTACAAATCTATGCGATAATAGACGGCTTATTCCCAAAAATAACTTGTAATTGAAAAAACAATCTGGTTGTGCTATTATTAGCTGGTACACGTACAAGCAATTATTTTTGGGGGAATAATATGAAGAAAATCTTTTCCATTATCGCACTTGTTATGCTTATTCTGCTTATACCTTTTTCTTCACTTGCAGATTCCGCTAACTTAATCGTTAATGGCGATTTTGAAGAGCAAAGCACAACGGATTATCCAAGAGGTTGGTCTTTTAACACTTGGAATGAGGATAGCGTTTTCATAGCTAACACTGAAACAGAGAAAGGCAGGGGAAAAGTCGTTTACATAAAAAATGAAGCGGAAAACGATACCTGCCTATATCAAGAGGTTGCTGTTGAGCCGAATTCCTATTATGAGATTTCGTGCTATATAAAAACTGCTGGTGTTGAATCTGGTAAGGGTGCAAACATTTCTGCGTTAAACACTCATGCATATTCAACAACATTAAATGGAAACAATGACTGGCAAAAGGTTTCATTTATCGGAAAAACAGATACCGAACAAAACGAAATTAGCATTGCAATACGCATTGGAGGATATGGCGGCATATCTTCTGGCGAGGCATGGTTTGATGATGTTTCTGTCGTAAAACTCGATAAAGCACCTGCTGATGCTTCAACGGTTCTTAACCTGTTTATAAAAAGTACACCAGACACAAGCGAAGCAGAAAACAATAATATGCCATACATGAATACGGTAATTCTTTTAACTGTATTGTTTACCTTTGCTTTTGTGTTTATCTATCAAAAAGTTATCAAAAATCCGGACATGCTTGTGATTAGGGAAAAGAAAAGGTTCTTTGAAAAACCCTCTGCAATATTTATTATTCTTGGAATTGGCTTAGTAATAAGAGTTGTATGCAACTATTTATTCAAATCGGTGGGAGAAGAATCGGAGTTTGGGCATTCCTTTGATATCAGATGCTTTTTCGCTTGGGGCGATAGGATGTTAAGCAAAGGTCCTAACGGGTTCTACGCACCTGATTATTTCTGCGATTACCCACCAGGGTATTTGTATATTTTAGGGTTAAGCTCCGGCCTAAGGCACCTTTTCGGCGTGGCGTATGGCACTGCTACACATGCACTTTTCATGAAGCTACCTTCTATAATTGCTGATTTGCTGTTTGCTTACTTAGCTTATAAAACTGCAAAACGCATTAAGCTAAGCGAGAGCATCGCAAACATTGCGGCTTGCTTTATAGCTTTTAACCCGACTATAGTTTTCTTATCCTCTGTTTGGGGACAAATAGATATTATTCTTGCGCTTGGTGTTGTGCTTGCGGCAATACTTTTCATTGATGGCACAAAGATTGTAAAGACAGCTGGGCTTCTTAATCCAAGGATAATCGCCTGCGGTGCTGTTTACGGTTTGGCTATCTTGCTAAAGCCACAAGCATTGATGGTAGGTCCCGTTTTCTTCGTGGCTTACGTTATTTACATTGTTAATAATGCTAAAAAAAAGCAGTTTGGACAAGCATTTTTGAATACCGTGCTGGCTGTACTATCTGCATTTGCGGTAATCATTCTATTGTCTATTCCCTTTAAGCCTAATCCGTTTGGCGATGAGGGTTTGTTTGTTTGGCTGATTCAAAAATATATAGGAACTGTTGGCGGATACAATTACGCAAGCGTTGAAGCGTATAATTTCATGGCACTCATAGGTGGGCTTTGGGATAATGCTGATAAGGTTCTGTTCTTAGGGCTTACATATAAGCATTTGGGCTCTGCTCTCATGGTGATAGTGGGCATTATTACTACCCTGTTCTATGTGTTTGGAGAAAAAAAGAACAGGAATGCACTAATACTTTGCATGGCATTTATGTTTGCAGGATTGTTCACCTTCGGTCATTATATGCACGAAAGATACCTCTTCCCCACTATGGTATTGCTTGTTATTGCTGCGGTTGTTTACAAGGATAAGCGACTTTATATGCTTAGCGGCTGGTTTTCGGTATCGATGTTCATAAATAGCTTAGGTGCGTTTATTATTATAACGAACCAACATGCGAGGAATCAAAGCTATGATAACTTCGTATTGTTTGGCTCTCTGATTACGCTTATAGGCTTCTTGTATTTTGCTTATGTCTGCTATGATATTATGGCAAAGGGAAGAAAATTACCTGCGTTCAATGCGCCTAAAAAGGAAACGGCGATTATAAAGCCACAGCAAGTAATATCTACTAAAATTCTACCCGAGAAGGTTGATAACAAGCTAAGATTCAAGCGCAAGGACTATATTTTCATAGTTGGGGTTACTCTACTGTATGGAATAATCGCTTTAGCCAACTTAGGCTC
>JAAZFD010000272.1 GCA_012511925.1 Clostridiales bacterium | reverse complement strand
CCCCTACTCGGATTTTATCTGAATCACCAAGAGGCAATGCAGGCAATTTAAGTCTTGAATTATCGATTTTCATAACCGCAACATCAGAGGAAAGGTCATAGCCAATCACTTCGGTTTCTATTTCTTTATTGTTACTTAGCATAATAGTTACCGATGCCGCATTTTCAATAACATGTGCGTTTGTGATTATATAGCCTTCTGATGAGATCAAAAAGCCTGTGCCCGAGCCTTGAAGGGTTCTGGCGTTTCCAAAAACTCCGCCAGTATTGGCATAATTACAAATACTTACAACGCCCGGCTTTACTCCATCGATTATATCTGGGAATGGATTGCCTATATCCGAAATTACAGGAAGCTTTCCGTCGTAATCGGGTAAGGGTCTGTATGTTGCGTTAGGAGTTTGTAAAGGGTAGTTGCCCCCATGCGTTTGATTGGGTGAAAGGGTGGGCATACCAGAGGGTAATGGGTCGGTAGAAGTAAAGAACTGAGCCAAAATACCAATCACCAATGCTAAAAAGACAAAGCTAAAGAACACAAGAAAAACACAGCCTGCATCGCTGCCACGCCTTTTCTTGTTGCCCTCGTCAAACGAACCATTATAAACGTATGAACGTTCGTTAGTATTTGTATCGTAAGGATTTCTCTCCATATCGTTATCCCCTTTCAGGAAAATGAATTAAGTAAAAAGGCTGCAATTAGTCAGCCTTTACTATTATACACTATTTGTTGTTTTTTGCAAAGAGAAATGCAAACTAATAATCTATATTGTAGAATACCACTCGACAGCATTAACTCAATACGTTTTACAATTCTTGCTTTTGCTGTTTATGTTGAATTTTTGCATTAGTGGATAGTGCCTTAACCAAAAGCAGGTGGGGTTCACTCTAAAAAGATTCATTCCTAATATCATAATAACTCAGGTAAATACAGTGTCATACCAGGATATATTAGGTTAGGGTTTGTTATTCTTGGGTTGAATGCAAGCACCTCGTTAATAGTAATCGAGCTACCATATAATTCTACATGTTCCCTATTATAATTATTGATAATATTCTCCAATGTATCACCACGCCTTACTACATAGGTGCTCATGGGAACTATTTTTGGGATATTAACAACTTGACCCGGATATATCAGATTTGGATTCGATATTCTGGGATTCACAAGTAATAGCTGTCTATAACTAAGCAGGTTAAACCTATTAGTAATGCTATATAGAGTATCGCCTTTATGTACCAAATACTGGTCAACATAAGTAAACATAAATTTTACGTCCTCCATAACTAAATTATAGTCTTATGAAATAAACTATGATTATTCCGCTGCTTTGGTGAGTAGGTAATTACAATTATATACATATAGAATCCTTCTGAAAATTATATTTCAGATTGCTCATATTATCATCTTAATAGTCAATACTAATTTTGCTATTCTTATTTTGGAGAGCAAAATATGGAATTTTGGAGGGTATTATGTTTGATTTACATGGTCGTGTAGCGGTAGTTACTGGTGCTTCATCGGGTTTAGGGCTTCAGATGTCAATGGGATTTGCAAAACAGGGTGCAGACTTAGTAATAATGGCAAGACGATTTGAAAAGCTGGAGAAAGTAGCAGAAAAAATCAGAGCCTTGGGTGTTAGGTGCTTACCCATTAAATGCGATATTACAGACACAGAGGCAGTATTCAGAGCAGCTGAGGAAGCAATCAAGTATTATGGGAAGGTTGACATTTTAGTCAATAATGCCGGAGCATCTAAAAATGCAGGTGTGCTTGACATGACAGACGAAGAATGGAATTTCACGCTTCAAGCAGACCTAACAAGCGTGTTTAAAGTTACAAGAGCATTCGCAAAATACATGGTTGAAAAGCGATATGGCAGAATTATTAACATCGCTTCAATCTATGGACAGGTCGGAAATACCGTCATGGATACGGTTGCATATCACTCTTCAAAGGGCGGCGTTATTAACTTCACAAGAGCCGTTGCCGCTGAATTGGCGAAGTACAATGTAACCTGTAACACAATCAGTCCCGGATACTTTGAAACAGAATTGACTATTGATACTCTTCAGACTGAATCCTTTACAGCTTTTATGAAATCCTCGGTTCCGCTTGGCCGCTATGGTCATGAAGGCGAGCTTAATCCTGCGGCTATTTTTTTAGCGAGCGATGAGGCTTCATACATAACAGGGCAAAACATTAAGGTTGATGGCGGATATACTTCCGTATAATACTATGTTTTATCGGCTAAGGCACAGGGGAATTTTCCTTTGTGCCTAATTTTTATTCGTTGTCAGCTTCACACCAATACCTAAAGAATATTATTTAAACATACCGCTAAAGCTAAAGAAAACCCAAGCAAGGTGGAGTATGGACATTTTTGTAATTTTCTTAACTAGTCTCTTTTCGTATATTGTGCTTTTTGTTATGACAAAAATGATGGGACACAAGCAGGTTTCGCAACTTGATTTTTTTGATTACATCACAGGCATTACCATTGGTTCTATAGCCGCTGAATTTGCTACAGACCTTGAAGCGCCTTGGAAGCCTCTTTTGGCAATGGTAATATACGCATTAGCGACAGTTTTGCTTGGAGTTATAGCGAACAAATTTCCTAAAGCACGCAAGTATCTAAGTGGAACTCCAACTATTATCATGGATAATGGGAAATTGATACGAAAGAATATGAAAAAAGAAAAGTTAGACCTCGACGAGTTATTAATGATGTGCCGAGAGCAAGGGTACTTCGATTTGAGTAGTATTCAAACCGCATTATTCGAGTGCAATGGCAAGTTAACTATCCTACCGAAAAGTTCGAATCGCCCTACTACTCCTGCGGACTTGCAGATTACACCTTCGCAGGAAACACTGTTCACCGAAATTATTATGGACGGTAGAATTATAGAAGAGAACTTGCATCGCCTTGGGGTTGAAATGAATTGGCTTTCAAAGCAGCTTAAAAAGCAAGGGATTGGTAAACCAAAGGATGTTTTCTTAGCAGTGTGTGATAAAAATCATAATGTTTCCTTTTATCTAAGATGAAGGAAACCGTCTATGACAGCGTTGGAGGCAAGATTCCAGTATTGTTAGCTGGAAACATTTTGAATCCGGATGATGCCTTGGATGCTTTGAGAT
>JAAZFD010000271.1 GCA_012511925.1 Clostridiales bacterium | reverse complement strand
GGGTCAAGCTGTCCTGTGCCTGTAAGATAGCGCAAAATGGCTGTGGCATCGCCGCTTTACCTTGCCATCGCCCAAACAAAAAAATCGGCGCTTACGCACCGACTTTTTTTTATTCTTAGCCCGAAACAATGAACTTCAATATCGAGGTTACATCGCCAGTGTTTACTTTGCCATCACCATTGAAGTCTGCCGCACTCAAAGCATAAGGGTCAAGCTGTCCTGTGCCTGTAAGATAGCGCAAAATGGCTGTGGCATCGCCAGTGTTTACCTTGCCATCGCCCTGTATGTCGCCTAAAACCCGGTATGTTGCGGTAATATCCCTGTCCTCGGTTACATTTTTGTAATCACCGTTCCAGCCTGTAAAGGCATAACCTACTCTTTGGGGATTTTCGGGCGGTGTGGCATCCTTGCCATGCTCAACGATAACCTTTGTTATCAGCGTTCCGTCAAAATCCAAGAACTTTACGATATGCGAGTTTGCATCAGTAGATTTGAATGTGCAACCGTATGTCTTAGTTTTCAGCTCGGTGGTAGTATCAAGCATGATTAACTCTTCGCAAATCAAGTCGAACGAAACGGTGTCGAAATCCTTTATTTTGGAGAAACACACCGTCATAATAGTTCCGCCTTGTACTATTTCTTCAGTATTTGCAAAGCCGAATCTGAATACGCCCGGTGTTCCCGTGGGGGCGCTTGGCGGATTTGCAGAGACTAAGCCTAATGCGATAGAGCTTTGTGCATGTCTTGAATAGTTAAGCACTTCGTCATTAAATAGAAGCGTAAGTACGCCACTTGCCGCATGTGAGTTTTCACTTATTTTTATATCAACGTTTATCAAGCCGTTCTTATAGTACGCCTCTGTGGTGAGTTGCACGATACTCCCGGGATTTACAATCTCATCGTAATAAAAAGAGCATCCGTAAGCTAAGGAAGGAATGCTCGTTGTAGTATCAGCAGCCAATAATTCTAAGCAAGTTAGCTCAAACTCCACAGTTTCAAAGACCTTTTTATGAGCGAAAGAAATCGTCATAATCACGCCACCCTGCATTATTGTGTCTGTATTTGCAAATGAGAAGCGAAACTCGCCTAAAATACCTGTATCAGGCTTGTCTGGGGGGTTGGTCGCAACAAGTCCTAAGTTCACAGAAGTTTTTGCGAATTTTTTGTACTCAAGCACTTTATCGTTATATTTAAGCTTCAAAACTCCGCTTGCCGTTTTTGAGTTCGGGCTTATTGTAATATCAACATTAACTAAACCATTTTTGTAGTAAGCATTAGATGTGAATATTACTGTATCATAGGATGCTGCAATAGCGTTATGTGGCACCATCATTACAACAAAAACTATTGCAAATATAAAAGCTATTATCCTCTTCATCTCTTTAGTCTCACTTTCTTTTTCCTCAGTAAATTTTTCGAATATAAGCGTAGGAGTTTAACCCAAGCCTAAGCATTGAACTAAACTCCTTTACACTATTTGTTAAGAATTAAACTATTAGTTTCCTTCTACCATTGAACGCAAGATTGCTGTTGCGTCGCCTGTGTTAACCTTGCCGTCTTTATTGAAGTCAGCAGCCAATAAGCCGTTGCCTGTCAATAAGTTAGCGCCAGTCATGTGGCGAAGGACTGCAACTGCGTCGCCTGTGTTAACTTTACCATCGAGGTTAGCGTCGCCAATAAGAACATCAGAGCCAGGGCCACCAGATGTTGTTAATGTGAACTTTGCTGCAATGTAGTACCAGTCAGGGCTGCCGCCGCCGAAGTGGTAAACTTCCTCATGCTCGGATACTGACCAGCCAGCTTTGAACCAGCCAGTAGCATCGTGCATAAGTGTGCATTCTTTGTTACTGCCGTCGAATTTAGCTTGACCGCCCAATGTAACGTCTGTGTTTAGAATGCCTGTTGACCACATAGCGATTGAGTATGAACCCTGTAGACCTGTTGACTCAGCTGTGAAGCTCTTGCAGTAAATATGTACAGGAGCATTATCATACAATGCACCGAGAGGACCAGAAATCGTGAGGTTATCGCCTGTGTAGTATATACCCGAATTGTAGCCTTCATAGTTGTACATTGTGTAGTTGACTAGACCGAAGTCTTTGATTGAGCTTGTGCCAACTGATTTAATTGTGATTGATGCAAAGCTGTTGGAAATCCAAACTGAACCCATCTTAGCATCCGTAAGAGTTATGTATGCTCCGTCATAAGCGTCGCAGAACAAGTCTTCGTTTGTGCCTTTGATGTTGTAGTAGTCGGGATATACAAGAAGCAATTCGCCTACTTGATATTCTGCGTGCCAGAAATAACCCCAACGCTCGTCTGGATCAACATAGTCAGTTGTTGTGAGCGTGCTGATATCGATTTCATGTGTCTTGCGGTTTAGAGGCTCGTATGATGTTTCAAAAGGATTGATTGTGAATTCAATGTGTCCTTCATCGCCAAGATAGAATCCAGCAAGGATGATATGATATGTGCCTGAGTATGTGATAATCATGGGCAGTGGGCATTGTGAATAGAGAACGCCGTTTGCAACTGCGCCAGCACCGATGTATGTTTCACCGATGATGTCCATGTTTTCGTCAGCAAGATATAGTCTGCCGCCAAGGCTGTCTTGGCTGTCTAATACTGCTGCTAACTCGTCGCCTTCTTCAAGCACTACTTTGTAAGCTGCGCCGTATGTGGGTACGAAGTTAGTTGTTAAGAATGATACTGTGTTTGCGCCACCCAATGTGGTTTCAACTTTTTGACCAACTTGAATTGGTTGAGCTTGTGCAACCAAATCTTTGTTGTCATTCTCGTATTCAGCTAATGATAACCAACCACCGAACTCTGTCAATG
>JAAZFD010000270.1 GCA_012511925.1 Clostridiales bacterium | reverse complement strand
CTCATATAATGTGCCTTTGAAACACACTACAATACACTGTGGAAACGATGCTGCGACAGCGATTACAACTGCACCATGAAACCTTATTGTTCCATTTAAATTTATTATATATGGTGTTTTTTGTAATGTCAATAACTTTTTGGAATTTTTATGTTCAATTTGAAGAAATATCAAAGCAACAGTAAAAATTCTCTACTGCAATATTGCACGCTTTATATCTGAAATAATTGTTCGTAAAAAGCTTTTTCCTCAGTGTATATATTTTGTATCAATATCCCGAAAAAGGGTCTATGATTGACCCATCAATGGCATTAATTATCAAGAACGCATGTCCTATTGGAGTGTCGATAACGCGCTCATTATTTTCGTTCAGTTTCCATGAGCCTGCTTCCTGTGCATAGTAATAGTCATGCTGAGTTCCATAAAAAAACCAAACTGGAAGGAGCAAATCATTATTAGAATTTAATTCTAAATTACGCATATAGCCAAGTCGGATATCTTCAATATGAATAACTGTTTTTTCGTGATTTGCATCTGCATTCATGTCATTCCTGTCAAATACATAGCTTAAATTCGGTTTGAGTACGAAATAACGACGAGCAATTTCTTTTATCTCGTCAAAGGGCATCAGTCTAACATTCGAATTAACTGTATCCTTAAGTTGTATTCCGTTTTGCAACTCTATACTAATGATACCGTTATCGTCAACAGCAACATGCAACGATGGTTGATGGTCAATTTTGTTCATAATGTACTTTTGAGCATCAATGGGAATATTTTGCGAATCGTTATTGCAGTAGTAGAGAAGCGGAATTCCTTCATATTCAGGAGTGTATATAAAATAGTAGCAACCGGGCTTTTTTTCAATAGGCGTCCAAATGTCATCATATTCACCATCATTAGCTGACATTCCGCCCCACATGTATATCCAGTCAATCATGTTGTCCTCGCAGGCAGGAACCGCTTTTCCGATTTTTGCGATTTTATAGTCATCAAATCCGCATTTTATTACTGCTTCGTCTGCTTTTTGCTTCAACTCACTTATCTTTGACTTAACGCCAAACGGCTTTGTTTCGATATTTGCATATTTTTTCGTTAACTCGATAGCATATGTATTATTTGTGCATAACACACTTTGACTAAGCAAATCAAAAGTTCGGCGCATAAGTATGCTGTGGTTGCAATCATATGTCTTTGCAATAATCCCATTAGTATCAGTTGTTTGCATTGCTCGCGGAATTTCTTGCCATGTATTGCCATGAAAATTGCCCAGTCGTGCATTACATTCTGCAAGCGTCCCAAGTAAGCTTTCTTGTGCTATCTTCTGTTCTGCTTGCGAATATATAGAATCATCGGATATCACGTATTTGTTATACATAGAGGTTGAATCGTATAGTTGGTATTCAATAGCATCTATTCGTTTCCTGATTATTGTTTCGGAAACTGCATCCTCTACCTCCGGATTCCATGTGTATATTTTCTCGTTTCCAATAAAATAGGATAATATTGCGTTGAACTGCATATCGGATATCTCGCAGTTTTCAACATGATAAACAGGATAAGCGTCTGCATCAGGAACGGTGATACATGCGTCAATTTCAATTGTTACCTTTGAATCACTGTCTGACAGCGTTTCCGTCCAGTTTTGGGGAGCCGTGTATTTAGTCTTTTCCTGAATAGGAGTTGAGTTTAATGCGTCTTGCAGTTTTCCGTCGCCCTTGCTTATTACAATGGGCTCGTCGGGCGTAGGCTGACAGCCAAATAGAAATATAATAATTAGTAGCAAGCTAAGTAATGTAATTTTCTTAAACATGATTATCCCCCCATATAATTGTTGCATTCTCTGTCTGCAACTTTCACCGAACAGCCTACCGAGTAATTCCCTCATATAATGTGCCTTTGAAATACACTACAATACACTGTGGAAACGATGCTGAGACAACGATTACAAATGCCCCATGAAACCTTATTGTTCCATTTATATCTATTATATATGGTGTTTTTTGTAATGTCAATACCTTTCTTGGTTTTTTTAGTAAAATTTTCAAAGTTGTTATAGCAACAGCGATAAAAAACTTAGGCTGTAATATTGCACGCTTTATATCTGAAATAATTGTTCGCAAAAGCATTTACCTCCGTTTGCGTGTAGTGCATCAATATCCCTTTATCGGGTCAATGATACTCCCGTCAATTGCATTGATAATAAGGAATGTGTAACCTGCTGGGGTATCCATAGGCCGCTCATCGTTTTCATCTAACACCCAACCCTCCATACCTTCAACATTTTTGAACTTATCATGCTGTGTTCCGTAAAACATCCAGACAGGCAACAACAAACTGTCTTGTCTGTTTTGCTCGAAAACCTTCATATATCCTAATCTAATATCATCAATTTTTAGAGTTGTATTAACAAATGCGCCTTCATTATCGTCAATCTCATCTAAGTCGGCAGCCCAGCGGAGAATCATTACGGCATCGCCCGTATCTATTTTGCAGCTTTTGTTCACATCGCCAAGCAGGTATTCGCCCGTATCGCCTGTAAAGCAACGCAGGAACGGATAACCGTTGTTTTCGTTATCGTTGATATTCCAGATATTCATAAAGTTATATCCTATCAATGTTTCCTTTGTTTTCATATCTTCAACGCTCAACAACTTACAATTGTCTGCGGTCATAACTCTGCTCGCCTCCACCACATAAATGTTTAAACCATATTCAAGAAATTTTCCAAAAAGGTCGGAAACTAAGCTATAGCAATTTTGGAAATGAGGAGCTAAATAAAGTGGTTGGTAGTCCATTATTTGAAGCCTAATAATGGTACCGACTAAACCGCCAAATGATTTTTGCAGCACATCTGAACACTCAGCAATTATTAAACCGTTGTTATAAAAATTCGAAAAGCGTATCTGTTTTTGATATTGTTCTGAATGTTCACCAATGTTGAGTTCGCCAATCATCCCTCCCGCATTAATGTTACCTGATGAATCTGCTGTTAGGTTCCCAGAGTTATAACAATCTGATAACTCAAATTTTTTTGCATGTGGGGTGAAGGAAAAATATCCAATAATTCCGCCGACATTAACCTGATGGGTTGGAAAATTTGTTTCCTCGGGAGAAAACTCTTGATATGCTTTTACATTTATTTCACCATAATTTGCGAACTGCTCAATTTTTCCTATAGAGCACATGTTATATCCAACGCAACCGCCTATAGATATATGCATCTCAAATAAACCTTCACCAGTATGCTCAAGCGATGCATAGATATTGCCAAGGTTTTTTGAACGCTCTAACAATAGGCTGAAACACTGTCCTGCAAGTCCCCCTATATAATAATACTGCGAACAATCCGAATCTGCGCTAGCCAAGACTGAAATATTTCCGCTGCTAATTGATGAATGTATCGCAATGTCCCATCCGTTACCCACTATGCCACCAGCTTTTATAAATGTAGCTGATAAGCTCTGTTGCACATTCAACAAGCAATTCTCAATCAATGTTGATTTCGCTGAGCCGATTAGTCCGCCTGAACATATAACGCCTTCGCTAGGTCCCGTTGCCGACCCATTTTCATCAAGTGTAGCATTCTCAATGCGAGCATCAATCTCTCCTTCTTCCAAGTTCAGATTTATTATACTTGCATTATTGGTTGTAGCAAATAAACCTAGATAGCATGTGTTTAGATTGGTGTAAACTTCTAATTCTGCGGTTATAGAAACCCTCATATTTTTTATGGAATATCCATTTCCGTCAAATACTCCTTTAAACGCTGAGGATTCATAGACCCCAGGGTCGCTAATACTCAAACCAATTGGTATCCATTCCTCAAAAACTGACAAATTTATTTCGTTCATTAAGATATAATTTGATGTCAAATCGTTTCGAATATTATCTAAATCCTTGGGTGTATAAATGCCAATGTAGCCCTCTGACACTTCAGTTTTGTGTGTTACAGGCTCTATAAAGTCCCAGTTTGTTGTGCCGTTGTCGTAAAAGTCCTTTTTTGTTCTAACATTAATTTTATTGTTATGGAGTCCGCATAACTTGCAATTTGGGGTATGCTGGTTAATACAATAGCAAATACCAATGCAAGGCATATGACTTGCAGACCGATTCTTATGTTATTCATATATTTTCCTCCTGTGCGGTAACCCGCTTTATTACTAATTACCTAATATAACGGGCGTACATGCTACACAATAATTCAATCATTATGTACGCCCACTTTCTCACAAGTTTTTATTAACTGTTTTGTATATTACTCCATTAAGGTAAGCATAGGATGTTATCCCCAGCGACTCCAGCAATATACCAATGTGTGGTTGAATACTCGCCATCCTCCCATGGAGCTGTGTGGTTTCCTGGTTTCTCAACCTCGTTATCCGCTGCGACAATTGCTTGTTCAATTGTCTGCCCTGCATAAAGCGCTTGCATGAATGTCATACCCCAAATAGTACCTTCTGTTCTGTATATCGCAGTATAAAATCCTACTACTGTTCTTGCACCTTGTTGGGCTGTTTTATTAACCAAATTGAGCGATTTCGATGTCGGTTTTGTGAAGACTGGGTCATTCATATCAGCACATGCTGTGTAGCAAGATAGATATAAAACCAATCTAACTTTTGATAGATCGGAGTTAGATATGGAACTTGATGTTATAATCTATTGACTTGTATTCCAACCATAAATTCCATTCTGAAGCCCATGTGTGTTAGCAATAAGAACGGATGAGTTTTCAAGGATTGTAACACCTGGATTACTATCTCCCGTAATGAATGGGCCGGTATAATTGGATCTTATATACCCTTCGGGATTTGGTGCGTCGAATACCCAATCTTTTTGACGATACTCTG
>JAAZFD010000269.1 GCA_012511925.1 Clostridiales bacterium | reverse complement strand
GAACTATACATGTTGTGTCCTGTTAGATTTTTGTCAATAAAAAAACGATTTTCGACAATTTTTTCGATTGCAATATCAAGCTCCTGCAAATTGCTATAGCTATACAGACTGTTCTTGATAACTTCTTCACGAATCATATCATCGGAAATTATATTAATCGCTCGAGCGTATTTGTATGCTGAACTATTACTCATCTTATTATGCTCTAACAGCCATTCTTCAAAATTTCTCATAGTTAAACCTCCTTTCTCGACATCAATACTATACACTCAACGTGGCCCGATAGGCTCAACCTGATGTCTTGACTGTAATTCGTTATTTTTCCGTTTTCGGGAACAGGTCGAGCATGGTTTTTTTGGTCACTATCCGTTCGCGGGAATATATCCACTACGATATTATATCTTTATCCGTTCTCGGAAACAAGTCAATGGTAATGGTTAGAATCTTAATGTTTTTATTGACACCGTACTCACATAAGATCCAATAACTCAATCGCTATTAAGTGCTTCGCTATCGGTGAAGTTATCTTGTTTGCCTTAGTATCTTCGCAAGAGCACCTACGATGCTATCAACATCTTCTTCTGTATTATTACTGCCAAGTGAAATCCTGATTGTACCTTTTGCTAGCGTTTCCCCAAGTTGTATTGCCTTAAGAACATGTGAAATCTCTGCGTTCGCACTGTCACAGGCTGAGCCGGTAGAAATGCTGATACCCATCAAGTCCATGCGATGCAGAATAGCTTCTCCGTCTGCTCCACTAAAAGAAAGGCTAATAAGGCCAGGCAAAGTATTATTACCACCGTTACAGACAAATGGAATATGTGCGTTTCGGAGTCCCTCTAGGAGCCTAACCTCCAATGATTTTATATAGAGCATATTGTTTTTTAGCCTGCTAAAGTTTTCTTTCAAAGCTATAGCCATCCCAACAATAGACGCAATATTTTCTGTTCCGGCGCGATGCACACTTTCCTGTGCACCGCCATCAGCATAACGCAGGATCTTGGTGCCTTTGCGTATGTATAAAAAACCTATGCCTTTGGGACCATTGAATTTATGGGCTGATGCCGAAAGCATATCTACTCCAATCTTCTGTACATCAACCTCGACGTGACCTATTGCTTGAACAGCGTCCGTGTGAAATAATGCCCCATGAACGTGAGCCACATCGCAGAGTTCTTTTATTGGCTGTATGGTTCCGATTTCATTATTGGCATACATGACTGACACTAGGCGTGTGGTATTCGAAATCATGCCATTGAGGGCCGGGGCAGTGATGACACCGTCCGCAGTCGGCATAAGATAGGCGACGGGAAAACCAAGTCTCTCGATTGCTTTACATGAATGGAGAACGGCATCATGTTCAAACGATGATGTTATTGTAGCTCTCTTTTCGTCATCGGCAAAAGCTGAACCCTTGATAGCCCAGTTATCGCTTTCTGTACCGCCGGAAGTGAAGAAAATCTCCTCCGGCAGCGCATTGATGCATTCTGCAATAGTAGTCCTTGCTTCGGCAAGGGCATTTTTCGGTTTTCGTGCAAATGCATAAGGTTGTGATGCATTGCCGTATTCCTCGAGCAACCACGGAATCATTGCTTCAAAAGCAGCTTTATTCAATCGTGTCGTTGCTGCATTGTCGGCATAGATTAGTTTCTTCATACTCATCATTCCTTATACTGCACATCTGGTATAGTGCTTTTACCGGGGACATCAAATTCTTTGGGGTCAACGATGCATAGTTGCCTCTTAATTATTGCTCGCATTTCCTTTGCTGGGTTTAAACAATATTTGATAAACTCGTCTGGCGCAATATCCTCTTTTTGTTGAGCGTTTGGGTATAAAAGCTTGACAAAAGCCGTACACAGCCTTTTTATAGCCGTCATATCACGCTTATCCGCCTTTGGTGGCACATCAAGGCAAGCATCGACAAGCGCAGCATATGAAAGCTCATCTCGCATTGCATGTAGTACTTCCGCAAAATACTCAGTATTAATTGCCCAGCCATTCGCAATCAAGTCTTGATTAAGGCGGGGTATTTTCCATCCGGGTATAAAGCCGTGAAACCTATCAAGAGTTGCAGATTCGCCAAATAACTCACTGATATTCTCGACCATGTTCTGATTAATATCAAACTTGCCAGCGTTTATATTACCAAGCACAATTACTCCAGCATCGGTAGCCATCTGAGCATCAAAACCCTTAATTTCTCCAAACTCCATATAATGCTTCAGCGCTTGCTGGATTTGACCCGGTTGTTCAAAAGTAATTGATTGAACTTCATCAAAGCCTACATAATCAAACCTTGTTAAAAGTCCACCGGTCTTTTTTGCATTATCGTAGATTAGCATGGCACGAGACACAGTACCGCCACTAATCAGCCATCCACATTTGCTGATCGTGT
>JAAZFD010000268.1 GCA_012511925.1 Clostridiales bacterium | reverse complement strand
GGTTGGTTGATATCATCGAATGTAGCTGCCTTAGTTTCAATGTTAAACATTGAAAAAACAAACAGCATACAAAGAATCAACTCAAAATTTTTTTCATCGTTTTTAACTCCTTAAATTTTGTATTCGATATACCGTTTTGGCAATATGGAATAGTCCTAAAAGACTCTAATTATTTTACCACAAATTTTGGAATAGGTCGTTACAACTATTGTTGAAATAATGAAACATCTTTGAGTAGATTAAGTCAGTAAAATACGGGCATGGAAATAAATAAGGCAGAAGTTAAATGATTAAGATGGAATGTAAAACTTTATATAATAACAAAAACTGCAAGAGACTAAAAAAGAAAAAGGATAACCGGTTGTTTATTATAAAGTTCAAAAAAACAGCCGAATATTATTTCACATACCCAGCTGTTTAATTTCATCTAATTCTTAGAATTCCATACCCCTGTTAAACGCGTCAATATTTATATCCACAAATTGCGGTTTAACATTGTTTTTTATTGCATCAATCCATTCACCGTATGAAAATGGCAGTAGCTTTGAAAGCACACCTAACAAAACCACATTTGCCGCCTTTGCCGTTCCGCATTCTGAAGTTATTTCCGTTGCGTTTATGGCTTTAACATCCGCGCGCTCATGCAAATTCTCGATTATGTTCTTAGGATATTCAGCCGCACCTACAATAACAGGCATAGGCAAAATTTCTTGTGAGTTCACAATCATTTTTCCACCTTTTTTTAAGTAGGGTAGGGCACGCAACGCCTCTAAGCTCTCAAAAGCAAGAACTATATCCGCCTCGCTGTACTCAACCAAGGACGAGTACAAAGGCAAATCATTGCTTAATCGCACATAAGTAATAACGCTTCCGCCACGCTGGCTCATACCGTGAACCTCGCTGACACGCACATCATAGCCAATATTCAACCCGATATCACCTAAAAGCTTGCTCGTTAGCAAAGTACCTTGACCGCCAACTCCAACTATTACTATGTTAATCATATTTCCACCGCCTTCATGTATTTTTCAATGCGCCGAATGGGCATACATTAGCGCAAAGTCCGCAACCAAAGCAAAGAGTTTCATCAACACGCACACCGTTTTCGACTTTCTGAATAGCAGGACAGCCAATCCTCATGCACATATAACATTGTTTGCATACATCGGTGTCGCATTGATAAGGCTTCTCGGTCTGCTTTATTATCAAAGCGCAAGGGCTTTTTGAAATAATTACCGAAAGCTCATCCTTAGAAGTCGCTTCACGCAATGTCTTTTCCATCAGCTTGATGTCGAATGGGTCAACAACATGAATGTCCTTTACGCCCAATGCCTTGCAAAGCTGCTCGAAATCTACCTGCGGCGCAGGTAGCCCGTGAATATCGTAACCGCTTGAGGGGTTGTGTTGATGCCCCGTCATACCCGTTATCGAGTTATCGGCAATTATTACCGTTCCTGTTGAATTGTTATACACCATATTCAACAAACCTGTCATACCGCTATGCGAAAAAGTAGAGTCGCCCAATACGGCAACGGTTTTCTTCGCCTGCTCCCTGCCCAAAGCCTTCTCAAAGCCATGCGCCATTCCAATAGATGCGCCCATGCAAATACAGGTGTCAACACTGCTTAGAGGTGGCAATGCGCCCAAGGTATAGCAACCAATATCCGAACAAACCGTTAGCTTTAGCTTGTTCATAACATAGTACAAGGGTCTATGAGGGCAACCAGGGCAGAGTACAGGTGGGCGAGAGGGGAGCTGTTCTAAACTTAACTCTTCAACCTCTTTATTTCCAAATCCCTTTGCTATCTTTCTTGCAAATAGTTCACCCAAAACACCAGTTTTCTCTTTTCCTGAACATTCTATGCCCCATGACTTGATTGTTTCCTCGAAAAATGGCTCCATATCTTCGATGATTACGAGTTCCTCCACCTGACTTGCAAAATCAAAAATCAAATCTTTTGGAAGTGGGTAAACTAACCCAAGTTTAAGAATCGAAGCGTTTGGCAATGCCTCTCTAACATAGTTATAAGCAGCGCCGGAAGTGATTACACCAAGCTTTTTATCACGCATTTCTACTTTGTTTATCGCCATAGAGGAAGCGTCATTAGCAAGTGCAATCTCACGCTTTTCAACCTCAATGTGCCTTGCAATCATATTAGCAGGCATAGAAATGTATTTTTTCGGATTCTTAACATAGGGTTTAGCATCAAGCTCAACCCTTTCACCAAGCTCAACAACAGTCCTTGCGTGTGCAATTCGTGTAGTCAATCTCAACAAACAGGGTGTATCGTATTTTTCGCTAATTTCGTATGCGATTTTCATGAAATCCTTACATTCTTGCGAATTTGATGGGTCAAGACAGGGGATATGAGCAGCCTTAGCTATCATTCTCGTGTCCTGCTCGTTTTGGGATGAGTGCATACCCGGGTCATCGGCAACGATAATTACAAGACCGCCGTTTATGCCCGTATAGCTTGCAGTGAATACAGGGTCAGCGGCTACGTTTAGCCCAACATGCTTCATACAAGCCATAGCCCTTACACCACTAATAGCCGCACCCAATGCAACCTCAACTGCTACCTTTTCATTTGGTGCCCACTCGGAATAAATATCTTCATAGCACGCAATATTCTCGTTTATTTCGGTGCTTGGAGTGCCAGGGTATGCCGAAGAAACACGCACGCCTGCTTCATAAGCGCCCCTCGCTATAGCTTCATTACCTAACATAAGTTTTTTCAAGAGAAATCCCCCCTTAATCGTACTTTGATTACATTATACATGGTTTCTCGAAAATAAATATGCATTTAACCACATTATATTGATATATTTGATGAGAGCAGTATTATTTTGCTAACTTTGCCTTAAATCGTTACCCTCTAAAGAGCAAATCGCAGTATTTTTTATAGAAAGTAGTCGCGAGCATATTCGCTCGTCGTATGTGTTCTTGATTTCTAATTCTTTTTTGTTCGTAGCTATAACGATGGGTTTGTGGTTACTGCCCCTTTCGTTTATTATCGAAAAGAGAGTTTCTGTCGTAATGTTTGGAATCTGTGGCTCTGTGCCTAAATCGTCTATCAATAGAACATCACAGCCGTAGAAATCAAAAGCTGGCTCTTCGCCTTTAATAACCTTCATAGTTGCATTTATCAGATTATAGGCGGCAATCTTTACTACCGTTAAACCACGCTCGAAGCACCTTTTGGCAATGCAGTTAAGGATAAAAGTCTTGCCTAAGCCAGCTGCACCGATAAGTAAAAGGTTGGGGGGAGTAATTTGAGGAACGGTATCGGCAAAGTCCTTAGCATAACTATACACCTGCTTTATTTGCTTTTTCTGATTAGGGTCTTGAAATATGTTGAAGTCGAATGTTTCGAATGACTCCATATTGTCGATATTCGAGCTTGCATACTCGTATTGCATCATTCTTTGCTTTAAACAGATACATTGATTCAATCCAATGAAGCCAGTGTCCTCGCATTTGTCGCAAGCGTATGGAACTTTTCGAATATAGTCCGCAGGCAATTTCATTGAAGCCAATAGCTTCGCCTGCCTATTCTTTAACGAATCTATGCATTCCTTTGTTTCGGCTTTTTTTGAAGCATAATCTTCTGGGCTTAGTCCCATTGAGTGCAAACCCAACTCATAAGCCAAGCAGCGAATATTTTCTTCTAACTTTTCAATTTCAGGGGACTCTTTAAAAACGAAAGTCCTGCGCCTTTCATACTCGTGCTTTGCTCTCGCTTTTTTATTTTCGTATTCAGCTAATATTTCCTTAGGTATTCTCGTCATCGTCGGTTACTACTCCAATCCTGTATCCAAATTTGCTCAGTTGTTCCTGTGTATACTCTCGTTGTATAAAACTGTTATTTGTCTTTTTTGAAGACCTATTGTTTACACTGCTTTCCAAATATTCCTTAGCATCCTTGATATTCTTAATACCTTTTTCTTGCCATTCCTTTACGATTTTGGTTATGTATGCAAAGGGTTGAGCGGCGGTGCTTGAATACTCGCTTAACAACAGTAAAGCATCTTTTGGAATATGCCAATCATAGCACCAAATATCCACCTTATCTACCTGCAATGCGGTAGGTGAACGCCCAATGCCTGCGGCTTTAAGTATCTGCCTCGTCAGCTCTTCTGTTTCCATGCGCTTTTTGCGATATGTTTGCAGGGTGTCGGTATCAATCGTGCCACGCTCTTTATATGTGTCTAATATCCTGTCAAGATAGCCAAATGAAGGATTAGTCGCATAAACCATTTCCTCGCAAGCCATAGTAACAACGCTGTATGGTACCTTCCATACATTAAGCCACTTTCTGCATAGCTCAAGCTCGTCATGTGTCGCCTTTCGCCGTAGGTTCCAACGCTTCAAAATGGTTTTTGCAAGCTCTTCCTCTTGTGAACTAATCGCTTGATTCAGAAAATAATCCTTAACCTCGTCAGCGGTAAGCACATTCGATTCTGCCAAAGATTTAGCCACAGCATCCATGTATTTCACCGAAGTTTTGCTACCTTTCTTATCTAAGCAATGCGCAACTAACATAACAACGGCATCCTCGCTTATTCCAAAAACCTCTACCCAATCATATACGGTTTTTAGCTCGGTAGAGGAAAATCTGCGTGTACCAAGTACATCATTCAGCGCCTTAACCAAATCATTGAATTTATAAGAGGTTGAGGGTACAAAGCTGTTTTCATCTTGTGCAATAAACTCAATATGCAATGGGTCATATCTAATAATTCGAACCAAACCTACATCCTGCCAATACAAAAATGCCTTCACGATTTCATCATCGCTCATTTTTAGTGAAAGCGCAATATCCTCGTTAGCAAAATATGGGTTTCTATACTGCATCAAAGCGAATAAATACACCTTAACATAGCCATCGGGAGCAGAGCTGATATGCTCAAAAATAAAAACGTTTTCAACGGAGGTACTCCCTGCTATTGCCATACTTTTTACAGATGAATATGTAATCATGCGCTATCTTTCATCTCCAATAGCTCTCTTGCTATAATGAATTTAAACTCTGAATATGCAGTATCGTTAGGTATTTCAAGCATAACAAGCACAAGCCTCTCATCTTTCTCTTCAACACCCGTTCTAAATGCAACTATCCATGAAATTTCGTGGCTGTCATCTCCACCAATCTGCGCTGTACCTGTTTTCCCTGCTACTACGCAGTTCCTAACTCTAAGCTTTTGACCGGTACCGTTATAATCGCTGCTCATTATATCTTTCATCATGGGAAGCAAGGTATTGTTTATGTTTTTGTTGATTACATTCTCACGCCAATAGCTCGTATTAGTTTCAGAAAGCGCAATATAGTCGTTGCTATTTACCTCGCAGATACTGTCAACAATATGCGGATTTGGAATAGAGCCACTATTTACAAACGCACAGTAGGTTGAGGCAAGCTGCAAAGGAGTAACCAACATAGTGCCTTGACCGTAACCGCTATCTGCTAAATACTTATAGTGTCGCTCTTCGTTGCCTTTATATTGTGAAGTTGAAACAGGCAACTCGAAATTTATAGCATTATCAAGTCCAAGCGAATTCCAGTAATTATTCATGTTCTCTTCACCAAGCATCAAGGCCGCATTTGCAAAATAAATATTATCCGAATGTAAAAGCGCATTACGCATATTAAGTATAGTTTCACGGCGCTTTACTTTAGCGCGCTTAATTGCAGGCCATATCCATGCACCATAGCCTGTAGGGGTCCAAAAATCCTCAACTATTGTACCGTTAAACACATAATCCTTGCTTAAAGCACCATAGGTAAGAGCGGCGGCGGCGGTAAATACCTTGTATGTAGAACCGGGTGGGTATCTGCCTTGCAATGCACGATTGAACAGCGCTTTGTTGTTCTGCAACGCTTGATATTCTGAAT
>JAAZFD010000267.1 GCA_012511925.1 Clostridiales bacterium | reverse complement strand
GTTAGTTTGTATTGCTGGGCTTTCGCATGGTACAAATGTTTGGTCGGGTAACGCTCAAGAGCTTATAAAGCAAAAAAAGGCGGTGCTATCCGAGGTTATAGGCACGCGCGATGACATAATGCGCTACCTTATAGCAAAGGGCTGTGAGCCAAGAATGGCGTTTACGGTTATGGAAAGCGTTAGAAAGGGCAGAGGGCTAACAGACGATATGGAAGCGGCTTTGAAAGCGCTACCCCTGCCTGCATGGTACATAGATTCGTGTAAAAAGATTAAGTATATGTTCCCAAGGGCGCACGCTGCCGCATACTTGACTATGGCGTTTCGTGTTGCGTACTACAAGGTGCATCATCCGTTGGAATTCTATGCGGTGTATTTTACAACAAGGGCAGACGATTTTGATATTTTTCGCTGTAAGGGCGACTCTAATACCGTTCTGAAAAACCTTCGACAGATCGAGCGTGATATTAAAGAGCAAAGTATCAAAAGGGGCAAAAAGGTTTCAGACGAGCAAGACGAGTTTTTTGACGATGAGGAAGGCACAGTTATTCAAACGGCAGACAAGCTGAAAAAACTTGTTCCTATTCTTGAGGTTGTGTATGAAATGAATTTGCGTGGTATTCGCCTTTTGAATGTGGATATTAACAGGTCGGATGCTTCTAAGTTTTTGGTTACGGAGGATAATTCGCTGCTGCCGCCCTTTAATTCGGTTCAGGGTTTGGGAAAAAACATGGCTATGCAGATTGTGGAAGCGAGAAACAAGCGAAATGGTGTGCCTTACGACACAATAAACGATTTCAAAGAGGAAGCAAAGGTTTCAACGGCTGTAATGGCTAAGCTGGCGGAGTTGGGTTGCTTTGAGGGAATGGCGGAGAGTAGTCAAATCACTTTGTTTTAGAGGCAGAAAATATATTTTCTAATATATCTAATTATTGTTTACTTTTGGATTTATTTAGTATATGATAAAATTATTAACAAATGGCGCTCGTCAATTCTTTGCCTGCACCAAATAAGAGGAGGATGTTATGAAAAAGCTATTACCTACACTTCTTGTCTTGCTTGTTTGCTTGATGTTGTTTGCATCATGTAACACAGACACCAACACACCTGTAAACACAGAAACACCAAACAACACAAACAACGCAACACAAGAACCTACAAACGAACCTACTATCGAACCCACTGTTGAGCCTACCGAAGTGGATTGGCGTACGCTTTACCCCGAGGAAGATATTGAGTTGCTTCAAAAATTCTTTGATATTTGGAACGACGAAGAAAGGGATTTTTCGGAAGTGCTTATATATCGTGATGACGGTCATTACCCAGACCCCGAGAACCTAAAAGCAGGTCATTGGGCTATAGATAAGGTTTATACCACTGTTTTTGTTGATGGCATAGATTTTTTAGAAATTGTTGGCGAATATACAGATAAGGAAAGCAGCTTGTGGGGGCATTGCACGCTAACTTATAGCAGTCAAGCAGAAGGAATAAAGCTATATCTTGACCCTGACCTCACGAACGTATATCTCGTTAAATTAGATGTTACAGTTGACCAGGAAAAATACGATGATTTCTTAGAAAATGCCGAAGAGCCAAATGCTTTTATGCCCGATACCGCTTATACCTTGATAGTATTAACCACGGTAGGCGATGAAAGGCTTGTATTTACACTCTATGGCGGCGACTATATAATTTTAGAAAACATAGGTTTTGATATACCCGACGATGAAATGCAAAGATGGCTTGAACGAGAGGCGTACATACAACAGGATTGGGAGTAAGCTTTAAAGTAAAAGCGGTGGGAAACTACCGCTTTTTTAATACAAAAAATGCTCAACCAAAACCTTTACCCCAAGCAAAATAAGTATTACACCGCCTGCTAACTCTGCAGTTGATTTATACTTTTCTCCAAAAACATTGCCAATCTTAACACCTAAGCAGGAAAAAGCGAATGTAATAACTCCTATAAGCATAATTGCAGGCATTATTTTAACCTGCAATGAAGCAAACGCAATTCCTATTGCCAAAGCATCAACGCTTGTTGCCAAAGCAAAGGGTAGCATGGCTTTGAAAGTAAAACCATTCACGGTATCTTCTGATTCGGACTTTTTTTGTGATTCCCTAATCATGTTTGCGCCTATTAGTGCAAGCAAAACAAAAACAACCCAATGGTCAACGCTTGTTATGAAAGATGCGAATGTACTGCCTACAAGATAGCCTAAAAGCGGCATAAGTGCTTGAAAAATCCCGAAATACAGCCCTACGGTTATGACATGGTTTATTTTTAATTGCGTAACGGATAGTCCCTTTGCAACTGCGACTGCAAAAGCGTCCATTGAAAGACCTACCGCTATTAAAAATAATTCTAATGCCCCCATATTACCTCCGTAAAAATACTAAAGAAGTATATCACGAGCAATATATTTCGTCAATCATCAAAAGAGCATAAGAAGCGTTCCTACAACCAACAAGCAAAGACCTATTACAAGATTTTTTGAAAGCTTTTCTTTAAGCAGAAAATGCGAAAAAACAACTGTTACTATAATATTTAGCTTTTCAATAGGAACAACTATGCTTGCCCTGCCGCCCTTTAACGCTTGGAAAAACAAAATCCATGCAAGTCCTGTGGATATTCCCGATAGCAATATGAACAACCAATTCCTGCGGCTTAGCGTTTTTATTAGCTTCTGTTTATTTTGAACGAAAACGATTATCCAAACCATAATTGCAACTATTACTGTACGAATGGCTGTTGCGAGAGATGGTTCAACATCCCCTACTCCTATTTTTCCGAAAATTGCAGTTAGCGCTATGAATACCGCAGATAGCATTGCATAAAACAGCCAAGATTTGCTTTCACTTTGTTTTTTGTCGTGCTTTGTGGGACGAATCATTTGTAAAACACCAGCGGCAAGCAAAAAGATTCCTATAATCATTGCCTTAGTTGGTTTTTCTTTTAGAACTAAAAACGATAGCAAAATCGTTATTATTGTACTGCTTTTGTCAACGGGGGCTACTCGGCTTACATCGCCTAATTGCAATGCTTTGAAGTAGCAAAGCCACGCAATAGAGGTTGAAACACCCGATAGCATCAAAAATATTATGCTTTTCTGTGGAATTGAGGCAATTTGTGTATGCGTATTAGCAAGCAAAACCAAGCCCCAAGAGAATGCAAGCACAATTAGTGTTCTTAGAGCGGTTGCAAGGTTGGAATCCAGCTTTTTAATTCCAATTTTAATCAGAATAGCTGTGATTCCTGCAAAAAAAGCCGAAGCTACGGCATAGACAATCCACATATCTAATATTCTATGATAAAAACCAGCTTTTACACATAAAAAAATGAAAGGGAAATATCAATTTTCGATACTCCCTACCCTTTCATTTCCCGGGAAATAATGAGCTAATTTGCTAATATTCACATTCCCATATTTCTGGCAAAACGCTTTCCCTTTTTCATAGCGCGCCTGCCATCTCTGACCATGCGCCTATAAATATCGGGATACATCATGGAAATAGATACTGCCGCCGCTGCTGCGCCTGCTGCAACTCCCAAAAAAACTAAGCCTGCCTTCATTGCTTTCACCACCTTTTTATTTATTCTTATACATAGTTTGTGCATATTGCCTTTTATAAATCGTATAAATCGTTGGAATTTTAACTTGATTTACTTGTTATTGCTTCTAAAAATTGTAATTTTACAAAGCTCAACCTTTTTAGTCAAAAGGTGATAATCTTCTTGGTGTTAAAAAACTTTCTCTTATAGTATGATTTAAGTTGTTAAACCGTATGCATACAAATAACATAAGGAGGGCAATATGCAGGTAAAAACACATTTATCTGAAAATATGGCGACAAAACAGCTTGTTATGAGCCTAACAGGTGAGTTAGACCACCATTGTGCTGAAAAGCTGAGATTAAAGCTTGATTCAGAAATTAAGAAAACCAACTGCAAGGAATTTATACTCGATTTGGCAAACGTATCGTTCATGGACAGCTCTGGACTTGGAGTAATCTTAGGGCGATACAAGCTGATTACTCAAAAGGACGGAACGCTTTACATAAAGGGAGCAAACAGAAATGTTGACCGAATTTTGAGAATGTCGGGAATTTATTCCTTAGCTCAAAAAATTGAACACTAATAGGGGGTTATTAAAGAAAATGAAAAACAATGAATTGCACATGACATTCCCCGCAATGTCGGAAAACGAAGCGTTAGCAAGAATGTGCGCCTCTGCCTTTGCGGCACAACTGAATCCAACGATCGAGGAGATTTCGGATATTCGCACAGCCGTAAGCGAAGCGGTTACAAATTCGATAATACATGGGTACAACTCAAAGCCGCTAACCATTTATTTCGATGCCTATATTGTTGACGACGAGCTAAAAATCATAATTCGTGATGAGGGCAAGGGAATAGACGATATAAACCTTGCTATGACTCCATTCTACACAACCCTGCCAGATGGTGAGCGTTCTGGAATGGGCTTTTCGGTTATGCAGGCATTTATGGACGAGCTATACGTTTCATCAATGCCCGAGTTGGGTACAACGGTTACCATGCTAAAGCGCATAAAAAGGTGTGAAGAGGAATGACAAAGGCTGTCCTTCTTAGCCATGAACGGACTACCGAGCTAATTATTCTTGCAAAGCAGGGCGACGAGGAAGCATTCGAGCTGCTTGTGAAGCATAATGTGGCTTTGGTTAAGTCTATAGTCAAAAAATACCTGAACAGAGGTGTTGAGTATGACGATTTGTTTCAAATTGGCTGTTTGGAACTTGTTAAGGCTGTAAAAAATTACGATTTATCCTACGAGGTTCGTTTCTCAACATACGCCGTTCCTATGATAGCAGGCGAAATTAAGCGATTTTTGCGTGATGACGGCATGATAAAGGTTAGCCGTTCCCTAAAAGAGCTGGGAATAAAGGCTATGGCGGTACAAGAGCGCCTAAGCAAGCAGCATAACCGAGATATAGGCATTGAGGAAATCGCAAAAGAGCTTGATTGCGATGTTTTTGACATTACAAATGCACTTGAATCCATGCGCCCTCATGTTTCAATTTATGAACCTGTTTATGACGATGCCGCAACCCCCACATTGATAGCCGACAGGTTGAGCGTAGATAACAACGAGGAAGAGGCTATAATTAATCGAGTTTTTTTGAAAGAAATGTTGAAAAGCCTACCCCCAAGAGATAGGCAAATAATAATGCTTAGATATTTTTCAAGTAAGACACAATCGGAAGTTGCAAGGCTACTTAACATATCACAAGTGCAGGTTTCTCGCCTTGAAAACAAAATATTGCGTGGCTTGAGAGAAATCTGCACTAATCAAAATGAAACCATAGATTGTTAACTACTACTCTGAATACTTGTCAGAAACTACCCAAAGCATTCCGCCCGACTTCGTTGCCCAAAAGTGAATCTGCGTATCGGAAATCGAGTTTATGCTCTCATAATAGCTACCGTTTCCGAACTTTACATTTTCAGAACCCGTATCGCAGCAAGAAATATTATTAAAACAAGTATTCAAGTGCTTTGAAAGCTCTGTGTAGTTTTCTTCTAAAGTGCCTGTGCTTATTGCATCAAGTGCTGTTGTAATCTTGCACAGCTTGCCTTTTGAATTAAAATAATAGGTGCGTGTGCCGTTAAAGCTACGATTTTCCCCTTTGATATAGACTGCGCATTGTAAAAACCGTTTTGCTTCGGCTTTTTGGGAGTTGGGGTCTAAGCGCTTGATGGTTGTTTTCGTCATTCCGAATTGAATCCCATAGTCTAACTCTGCGTTAAGTGAATTAACATCGTTTCTTTCGAATACAAACTCCTTGTGCGAAACAAAATCATAGCCTTCCATTTCATTTTCGGTCAGCTTTGTAACCGCAAGATCGGCAACCAAGTTTTCTTTTTCGTAAATCTTTATATAGCCCTCAACAAAATCCCATTTTAGCGTGTCGTATTCGTTTAGCTGTTTATCAATGCTAAGGTCGTCTAAAATCCTGCATTTGTTTTTGGGTAGGAAAGTATAGAAGCCTTCAAAGCCCTTCTCACCCTTCCAATTCCCATAAAACATAAAGTATTCTTCGCTGACTACCTTTTCTTTGAAATCGTGTTCCGACAGCTTGTTGATTTCAACATTGATTAAGTCGATTTGCTTTTTGCTGTCGGAAAACTCACCCAAAGTGGAAAAAAGCGTTTTTGCCCTTACGTATTCTCCCTTTAAGGCTAACTGCTTGGCATATTGGTATCTGCAATCGAGTAATTGCTGTGTGCTGTCTAATACCTCTAATTCGCTTAACTCTTCAAAGATGGTTACGGCACTTTCGTAATCTCCCTCTTTCATTAGCTTGTGAGCATATTCATACCTTGAACGCAAAAGGTATAGATAGCTGTCTTTATAATCGCCTAAATTAGTAAAAGCGGTAATGGCTTGCTCGTACTCTGAGATTTCATATAATTTTATAGCAGTTGAATATTTTTTTTGAACAGAAGAGCAGGCTGTAGAAAATAGTGCTACAAAAATTAGCACAGCGCAAGAAATAATAATCTTCTTGAATATACGCATATTTTTCCCTCCTTGCTTGGTTATTACATTTTAACCGCTTGCCGATATTTGTCAAGCGCAGTATATCCCATATAGATTCTATTCCAAATGGCAGAGTTTTATATATCTTTCTAAAAAGCAAGGGTTTATGGACTTTTATGCATATTTATGCGTACCACAAGCATATAATTATAGGTTTAATGTTAACACATATTTTACATAATACGTGTGTATTGCCAAATGCTAAATAAATTAGTATAATTGAAATACTATAAGTGCAAGGAGCATACAATGAACGAAACTGATAAAAATATGCTTGGTTCTACGATACAAAGAGCCGCCCCTATACAACGAGCAAAGCCGGGTCAGGAGGTTGTAGCTTCTACACCCGAACCCACAACCGAGCCACAGCCCGAGCAACAAGCTACTCAAAGTCCGCCAGCAACAAAAAAGCCTGCAAGCGAGGTAGGCAGGAGAACTTCAAAATATAGAAATATTGTTGATGATAATTTCAAAAAAGCCGCTGTGCCTTCGATAAACAGCCCCTATGCCGTTATGCCTGTAGGTTGGAACTATGGCTTTTTGCTTGCGTTTGCAATACCAGTGCTTGGGTTTTTTATTGCCGTTGTTTGGGCGGCAGGCGGAACGAGATACCACAACAAGCGCAATTTATCGATTGCATTCGTGTTCTTGCAGCTTACATTAATTCTTTTGTTGGCTATTGGGTTCTTGGTGCTTTATTCTGTAGCCGCAGATAAACTCGATTTGATTTTAACGGATATAAAATCCGTAATAGATATGTTTTTAGCATTGTTTAAATAGATTAAGTTCGAAATGATTCGCAGAGGTGGGAACGCTTCTGCGTTTTTTATTTTGTACGGAGCGAGATTCTATAAAATCCAAGAATTGTAGGGGCTACACCCTGTGTGTTCTCCCGCCCACATTTACGCCAACCAAAAAGAAAATAATCTCATTGCCTATATTTATGTGGAGGGTGTGTCTCTGTAATCGTGCTGTCTCATAAAAATAATGTGCATAAACAAGCGGACCTACGGCTTATGAACGATATTTTTGCTGACAGTTTCATGCGATTCTGGGTGTTTCTTGACAACATTGTGCATAAACAAGCGGATGCACGCGCCCCTACGGCTTTGGGGCTTTACAACCCACGCATAATCACATTAACTAAATGCTTTCTTGCACCCTCTGCCGCCTGTTCAACTATTTCTTTGCTATGAGGAGCGAGTGCGATTTTGTTTTCGTTCTCCCTGCGGTATTGTTGGATTGCGTATCGTTTTGCACCCATTAGCTGAATTGCGATTTTTTCAATGTCAAAAACGCTTAGCTGTGGAGCAAATGTGGTTCTAAACTCGTAGTCTACTCCGCTTAAAGTAATCAAATCAATGCTTTTTTTGATGTTTTCCTCTTTGATTTTCATGGATTGAATTTTTGAATACTCGCCCAATGGCGCTTTTATATCCATGGCTATGTAATCTAAATCCTTTATTAGCTTTTCTAATATTTGAGGAAGCAAGCCGTTGGTATCGAGCTTTATTTTGTAGCCCAACAAACGCACTCTTTTTATGAACTGTAGCAAATCACGCTGTAATGTTGGCTCTCCGCCTGTGATAACTACACCGTCAAGAAAGCCTATATGAGAATCCAAAAAATCGAATATCTCTTTTTCGGGTAGCAATTCGTTTGTATGCCAAATATGCTTGTTGTGGCAATAAAAACAGTCCATATTGCAACCGGGTACAAACAGCGTTGCCGCAATGTACCCGGGATAGTCAACGAAAGAATTTTTAACTAAGCCTGCAATCTGCATTAGTTTGCCTCTGCAACTACAAATTTTACCCTTTCCTTGTATTCTTC
>JAAZFD010000266.1 GCA_012511925.1 Clostridiales bacterium | reverse complement strand
GTCCAAATTGTGGAGGAAATGTTAGTGATAAAGCAAGTGTTTGTCCAGGATGTGGTAATGAAATGCTATCCCAGGAAATAGAGATACAGAAAGTATTAATTACATGCGAAGATTGCAACACAGAATATATGGAGGGGATGGATAAGTGCCCGTCTTGCGGCTGTCCAACCCCCATTCTTATTCCACAGGAAAGCCCGCAAAAAGTAGAGATAACTTGTGTCGATATCAGCCAAAAATCCAAATACAAGATTAAAAGAGTTGGAATCATTATAGCGATAGTAGCGGTTATATGTATAGGTGTTACGCTTGCTATCAAGCATAATGCAGAAGTTGAAGCTAGTGCCTATGCTGATACATATCTGGACAAAATGAAGAATGCTTCGTTCATAATGCTTGTTGGTGCTTCTGAAGCTGAGAGCGCTGGTAACCTTATTAAGCGCGTATGGTATAATGCTATTTATAAGGAAACCGATGCTGAAACAGACCCCTATACAAGGCGTAATGGGTACTTCACTGAAGACTTTAATGAAGCACTAGATAATCTCTTTTCTACTACTAGTTTTATTAATAACATATCGTCTATAGAAGAAAATCAGAAAAAGGTAAACATTTCGATGAAAGAATTGCGTAACCCTCCAAAAGAGTATGAGGAGGCATATGATGTTTTGAACGATTATTATGATGCTTATATTACACTAACTAATTTGGTAATTAACCCAACAGGTAGTTTAAAATCTTTCTCTGAGAATTTTAACAGTGCAGACGCAAATGCTGTTAACTGTTATGAAAAAATGAAATTATACCTTGACTGAAAGAGTACTATATGAGCGTCCCTATGCCACACACTGATTAATATTGTCTATAATCGGTTTAGTTGCTTTTGTTGGAATGATGGTAGCAGCCGTGTATATTGGCACAAGGTATTAACGTCTTAACGCATATTTTATTCGCTTCAGTTAAGATAATTCAACAATCGCCACCATTTTTCTGCTATAATATCCCCATACCAATGGAGGGCAACATGGACAAGCGCAAGCCAAAGATATTCAAAATCCTAAGCATAATAGTTATTTCTATTCTGCTTTTTGTATTCATCGTGATTATACCCATTCGTGGTACCATGTTAAGAACGGTGGAAATAAAAATGTTCTCAAACATAAGCGAGTTTGAGGGCATAGCAAGATACAAAACAAAGCGCCTATCAGAAGAGGACGACAAGCATTTTTGGGAGTTGAACGCAATAGACAGCCATCACTACGAATACTCCTATAAGGGTAATAAATACACCATATTTGCGTATTCCTTTGCAATGAAAGAGGGTGCGAGGATATATTTTCGTAGAGTAACTGCCATGAACAAGGGTACCGACTTCGATTATTTCAGGCGAGGTAACTACTATTTTGGGCAGGACTTAATGGTGCTTTCAGGCTCAAATGTATATTGCATAACAAGTAATAGCGGCTTCGATGACTTTTATGATTTTATCGATTACCTGAACAAGTCCTTTTCAACAAAGCTGATTACTTTGAATGATTAGCCTATTTTACACGATACTATATTTATGGTAGTATAAGTATTATTTTAATTGAGGAGCAAACCATGATAACATTAAAAAACCTAAAAATTTTATCCCAAACAAAGCCCGAATTTACAGGCGATGTGGTAATCAACGAAAACAAAATTGCTCAAGTTGGCGGAAGCGCTCAAACCAATGGCGAAGTGTATGACTTGTCGAATCATTACATCGTTCCCGGCTCTATTGATGCTCATTCGCATATCGGAATGTTTGAAAATGGCATGGGCTTTGAGGGCAACGACGGCAACGAGATTTCAAATCCCATCACCCCAGAGCTAAGAGCGATTGACGCAATAAACCCCTTTGATATGGGCTTTGAAGAAGCGTGCAAGGCAGGCGTAACCACGGTTATGACAGGTCCTGGAAGTGCAAATGTAATAGGCGGACAGTTCGTAATCGTTAACACGCATGGAAAAAGCGTTGAGGATATGATTTTCAATACAGAGAAAAACAACCCAGCGGCCATGAAGGCAGCTTTCGGTGAGAATCCGAAACGCGTATATGACAGCTTAAAAAAATCACCCAACACGAGAATGGCAACCGCTTCGATTATGCGTGATACGCTTTTTAAGGCTCAGGAATACGCAAAAAAGAAGGAACGTGCCGAGCAGGATGCCGATAAAGCCCCAGCATTCAACTTTGCTTATGAATCGCTGTTGCCTGTTTTAAGGCGTGAAATTCCGTTGAAAATTCATTGCCACAGAGCAGACGACATTTTAACGGCAATCAGAATTGCAAACGAGTTCAACATCAAATTCACTCTCGAACACTTCACAGAGGGTTACATGATAGCCGAGCTTGTAAAGCCCGAGTTCAAAAAGAACCTTTGTGGCGTTATCATAGGTCCATTGATTTCTGAAAGAAGCAAAATCGAGCTAAAAAATCTTACATTCAAAGCACCTAAGATTTTGCACGAAGCAGGAATCGAGTTTGCAATGATGACAGATTGCCCCGTAATTCCTCAACAATACTTGCCTGTATGTATGTCAATCGCTGTTAAAGAGGGTCTGCCAGAGGATGTTGCACTAAAAGCAATCACCATAAATGCGGCGAAAATCTGCGGAATAGATGATGTTGTAGGCACGATAGAGGAGAATAAAATTGCGAACCTTGCAATTTTCTCTGGTCATCCGCTCGATGTACGCTCACGTTGCGTAATGACGATTATCAACGGCAAGATTGTTCACAACGAAGTAAATGCTTGATGTTGTTTCGCAAAAAAAGGAGTTAAGAAAAACGATAAAAGGGCTATTGCGCCAAAAAAGCGAGGTAGCCCTTGAATCTGAATCCATTTCTGCCTGCAAAAGGATATGCGAACATGAGCAATTCAAATACGCAAAAACCATTCTTGCATACAATGCAATTAAGTATGAATGCGACCCGAAATATTTAGTAGAGCAGGCAATGAGCTTAGGTAAAACCGTTGCTTTCCCGCTTTGCACAGAAAACGGTGGGCTTTGTCTTTGTGTTCCAAACAATGAAAACGCATTTATTTCAGGTAAATTCGGAATAAAAGAGCCAGACATAAACAATTCAATCATAATAGACTATTCAAGCATTGATTTAATTATTGTTCCTGCGATTTGCTACGATAAGAACTGAAATAGGTTAGGGCGGGGCGG
>JAAZFD010000265.1 GCA_012511925.1 Clostridiales bacterium | reverse complement strand
TGACCACAACCATATAGACATTGGAGTTTGAAAAGTGCTCGGGCAGCCCCTCGCTTTTGCCCAGAATCATGTGATTGAAATGCACGTTTTCATCGGCGATGATCTTTTCAATTGTGCCCTTATTTCCCTGTGTCATCTGAAAAATTTGTTCAATCATTTTAATAACCTCCCATACAAGAATAGAGATATTATATATTTATCGTTCTAATACAGATAGACACATAGGTTTCCTTTTTGTATAATTGGAATAGGGAGGATGATGACGTGATAAAAGAACTAATGAACCTACCTCTTTTTGATCGTATAGATTGCGAAACTCTGGAGCATTTGATACAGGAAAAACAGATCTACAAACGGTCATATGGTAAGGGCGCAACTGTGCATGAACAAGATACAGAATGCTCTGTCATGGATGTGGTTTGCTGCGGCAGGCTGGTCGCTTACTCATTGACAGCCAATGGTTCGGAGACTGTTGTGTTTGAATTTGGAACGGGGAGCGTCATCGGCGCCAATCTGCTGTTTGGCGGACAGAATCGGTATCCTATGAGCATCTACTGCATCGATAGCTGTACTCTTTTGCACATCTCAAAATCTGGCATTGAAACGCTGTTAAAAGAGCATGACTTCGTGATGCAGTTTGTGCAAGCTCTTTCGATGAACTCCCAAGGAATGAATCGAAAAATAGCCATGTACACGCAAAAATCCCTCAGGGAGAATATGTTGGACTATCTTCTGGCGCTCTCTACTCAGCAAAAATCGCAATCCGTGTTGCTGCCGGTAACAAAAAAGCAGCTTGCTGATTATTTCGGCGTACAACGCCCCTCATTGTTCAGAGAGCTGAAACGGATGAGGGAGGAGGGCTTAATTGAAATCGCAAACAAGAAAATTGACATCAAATTTCTTGGTGAGCCAAGATAATTTTTCCGAGAAGCTTTACCTATTGTTCGTTTGTGTAGAGTAGCTTTTGACAGCTACTCTACACCGTCTTATTGTTGCTACATCCCCAAAATAGACCAGTCAATGCTTGCATAAAGCTGGTGGAACGACCGCAAGGTGTATGGTATAATACCGTTAAACAGGAATTTGCGAAGGTGTTTATATGGTAAAATTCAGAGAATATATTCAAGCACATAAGGCTTTGTCATATGTCTTTGGATTGGGGTTTATTGTTTTTTTCAACTGCTTTGGATTCCCTTTTTACAATATAAGCAAAGAATGGCCACTTAGTATTATCCTTATGAATATCTATCTTTCATTGGCGAGTTCCTACTGTGCTGGAATCGTCTTAGCTGGGCTTTTTCCGAAGAAAAAATATTGGTTTATTGCTTGCTTGATGATCCTTTTTGCCTGCATTGGGTTGGCTTGCCGATACCTTTTGGAATTTGGAGAAGTGTCGAATATCTATAATTTTACGATCCCCAATATTCTTCTTCATTTGGGTGTATTTGTTATCTTGACTTCTCTTTGGTGGCAATATGCCAACAAAAAAAGCCTTTCTGTTTGATAAATCTTGCTAATGTTTGTCAAATTCCAATTTATAGAGCAGGCTGTCCCCTTGAAAGAGTCAGCCTGCTCTTTTTGCTATACTCCGAGGATTGATCCAGCTAATACTTGTATAAAGATAGTAGAAAGAAGCGTGGCATATGATATAATACCGACAGATAAGAATTTACCATACAGCTTTTGGAGGAAAGGAAAATGAAAATAGGGATTATCAGATGCGCGCAGACAGAAGACTATTGCCCTGGAACAACTGACTTCAAGATGATAAAAGAAAGAAAAGGGGCGTTTGAGGGCATTGTAGAAGACATAGATATTGTCGGATTTATCAATTGTGGCGGATGCCCGGCTAAGAAAGCTGTTCTGAGGGCAAGGGAATTAGTAAATCGAGGAGCGGATACAATTGTTTTTGCTTCTTGTATACAAAGAGGAAACCCGATTGGTTACCCTTGTCCATTCGCAAAAAAAATGAAAGAGCTTATTGTGAACGACTTACCAGATGGCATCAAGTTTATTGATTATACTCATTAAGGTAGACATAAATTGAAACCTTACAATTCCATTTTATTTAGCAGGCAGACTCCTTGTATCACGGAGTCTGCCTGCTCATTTCATCACATTTCAAGTATTGTCCAAATGTAGATTGGAGCCGTCAGGGTAAACACCAAACAGGCAAACAGAATCGCCGGAGCCGCCCACTCAAACTGCCCGTGTTTCCTGTAGTCGAAGTACGCCGTCCCCAATTTGGCGAAGAAGAACACCGCCAGAATAAGGTCGATGGCGGGGAACACCACGTTGTTGACAACGGTCTTAATTTGCCCGGAGGCATCATTCCATGTGCCCTCAATGGCTCCTGCCACATCGCCGGAAGGAGCGGCGTATGCGGTCATACCAAATGCAAGGGTTACCATGATGGCGAGCGTTAAAACAAGAGCAATTTTCTTGATTTTTTTCATAAAAACCACCTTTCCAAAGTTGAGACAAGGCCGCGGAATCGCTTCCACAGCCTTGTTCTTTTTCCGTTTTATAACTTCACCCCGAGCTCCGGTTTTTTAGGGCCGATATGCCATTCCTGCCAGAGGTTGCCCCATATGGTCAGGCTGTCAGTCAGGTTGGCGGACAGCATCCCGTCCGGCGTCCACCCATCAATGAGCCATGTGTTGACGGTATAGGCT
>JAAZFD010000264.1 GCA_012511925.1 Clostridiales bacterium | reverse complement strand
TTTCATTGGTTTTCCGCAGAAAACCTATTTCACCCATTTTCGCCGAAAATGGATTTCACCTTGCGTAACAAGATTTCACCCGTTTTTGTATAAAACGGACTAAGCAAGATTTCATCCGTTCCGCAGGAACGGATTACCCGTCAATCCGTCTTATCTCAAACCCTGCTTCACGAATATAATTGATTAGATGCGGCAATATCTCCGCATTTGTGCTTGACGAGGCGTGCAGCAGAAACACACATCCCTTATGAAATCGTGCCATCATTAAGTTTAGCGCTTCATTTGGAACAGGTTGTGCATCTAAATCATAATCCCTGTATGCAAAGCTCCAAAAAACCGTTTGATAGCCCATTCTGTTTGCAAGTGCCAAATCCCTTTCCGAGCAAATGCCCTCGGGGGGTCTGTAATATTTCATATCGTAGTTAATTTCTAAAACTCTGTCAATTTTGTTTTTTACTGAGTTTAGCTGTTCAACAAACTCTATATGCTCGAGCTTAGACATATTCGGGTGGGTTTCGGTATGGTTTCCCAACAAATGTCCCTCTGCATAAATTCGCTTGATTATATCGGGGTTTTCGTCAATATATTGCCCTGTTACAAAGAAAATCGCTTTGACCTGCTTTGTTTCAAGTGTTTTTAGAATGCTATCAATGGCTCCGGTCTCAAAGGCTATATCGAATGTTAGATATACTATGCTTTTGGGGTCCTCTGTGTTTTTGCGGTATATTGAATTGTATCTATCAAGTATTTGCAGGGTTTCGGCATGTCGATCCCAAACATAGGTAACCTCGCCTGTTTTGGTGTCCCTCTCGACCTTGCCTGGAAACCAGCTACCATCCTCTCCTGCATCGGGAAAGTATTCGGTGGAGACTCCGTCTAAGAACGAGTAATCGACCATGTAGGGGTTAGTAAAATCACTTGTGTTCGGTGTTGGGGAAGGTGTGATTACTGGAGTTTGAGTGGGCGAAGGTGTTATAGGCTCTAAGGTTGGCATAACCGTATGAGTTGGTGTTGCGTTAACTTCGATTACTTCTTTTTTGAAAAAATCAAAACCTGCAATGCCCCAAGCGAGGCGCAGAACAATGAGCGTGAGTGCAAATATTACGATTCCCCATGCGACCTTGCTAACACTTCTCATTTTTCTACACCTCTCTATAATTATTCTATTGTATTATAGCATATATAGGAATAAAAATAAACTGCCTTGCATAGAAATATATGTTGGTTGAATTATAAAATATAGTTGAATTTTGTTCTCAAATAGTGCATAATATAGAAAATCTTAGGGGAGTATTATGAAAATTTGTCAAAAATGCGGTACTGAAAATCAAGACCATGAGTATTATTGCTCTGTATGCAGAGTAAAGTTAGGGCCGAGCCTTGAAGAGCAGGAGAAAAAACTTGCCAAACAAAAAGAGGTTTTTGAGGTATTCAAAAGCGTAGGCTCATCAAAAATTGTGTTGGCTATAATACTGTTGTTTATCGTATCAATAGCTTTTTCAGTTTATGGGTTACTTAATTTGGATGAAACAATTCTAAATGTTTACCCCAATTTGCCGTTAGAGACTTTTTCGCAGACTATGATTCTCACATGCATTTTGGCGATTGTCTTTTCAATCCCATCGATTATGCTTTTCATAGGGCTTATTAAGCTATATTCCTCTTCAAAAAAGGCAACAGAATCAATAAATACTTCCGGTCTTTCATTGATAAGGGCAAGCTCAATGTATAATCTTGTTTTGTTTTGTATTTTAGCGGCTTTTAGCTTAACAACTCTGCCTGTGTTTATTGTTTTTCTGCTAATTGAGGGAATGTGCGTTTTGGGCATTGTTTATTATGCAAAACTAAACAAAACAATAGACTCAATCATATTTGCAGTAAACACAAAAACTACTGCGATTGAGATTTCTACCTATGTAATAGTAATGAATTACATATTCGTTGTGTTTGCGTTGATTGGTTTTATATATGCGTTTTCAATTCAAAGCCTGTTAGGCGCAGTGCTTACGCTACTCTGTGCAGTGCTATTAACATATTTGGATAGCAAAATAAAAAAAGTGCGAGCAAGAAAAGCAGTTTCGGCTTTTTATAATCGTGATAGCTCTTTTTACATTCCAACCGATGCGCCAAGCGTTTGCGGCAATGAACCGCCCTTGTATAGAATGGCGTTGCCTAAGTTAGAGAAAAGAAATGATACTTCTGAAAACAAGGAATAGACGGTATTCGGTCAATCGATATCTAAACTAAGTTGAATAAAAATATATGTTGACAAAAATATAGCATTTTTTCACTTTTGGGTTATTGAATATAGATGTATAATAATATAGAAAAAATATCATAGGAGTTATTTATGAAAGTCTGTCCAAAATGTGGCGTTCCCAACGAAGACAGCATGAATTTTTGCTCATCATGCAGAACAGTATTGGGATTAAGCCAAACACAACAAGACGAAAAAGTGCAAACAAGAAAGGGTGTACTCGAAGCCTTCAAAAGCGTAGGCTCTTCAAAGGTTATGTTAGCTATCGTAATCCTTTTTGTTGCAATAATGGTTTTTTCGATTATTGAGCTAAAGAATTTTGATTCGTATGTAAATGCACAGTTTAGTCAATCGCAGTTTGGCAACTCTCAGTTAGAGCGTCAAGCATTTAAGGCAGGAGCGGTAATAGGTCTTGTTATTGCAGCACTTCCCGTAATATTGATGTTCTTATGGTTTTTCTTGTTCTATGCATCCTCAACAAAGGCTACGGATTCAATAAACACAGGTGGGCTTTCACTCCTTAGGGGCTTAAGCATATTTTACTTGGTAATAGGCTGTATTATGG
>JAAZFD010000263.1 GCA_012511925.1 Clostridiales bacterium | reverse complement strand
TTTCATTGGTTTTCCGCAGAAAACCTATTTCACCCATTTTCGCCGAAAATGGATTTCACCTTGCGTAACAAGATTTCACCCGTTTTTGTATAAAACGGACTAAGCAAGATTTCATCCGTTCCGCAGGGGCAGATTTTCCCCTGCGTAGCAGGGTTTCTCCTATCCACCACAGTGGATTTCATTGGCTTTCCGCAGAAAGCCTTGTACCTTGCGTAGCAAGATTTCATCCTGCATAAGCAGGATTTCACCCGTTCGTAGAACGGATTAAGCAGAATTTCACCGCCGCAGGCGATTTCCCTATACCAGTAATAACCATTACATTTTGCTAATAAATAATTACATTAGGGTTTGATTTTTTCGCAAAAATGCGATACGATATAAGCTAACAAAATATTCTGTGATTCCCATCCGGATAGAGGATTTAGAAAGGAATTGCTATGCTTTCAGCTAACAATCCATACGGAAATGTGGTGCTGCTAACAGGCGCATCTTCAGGAATAGGCAGAAGTACAGCCATTTTACTGGCTAAAAACGGCTTTAGGGTTTATGGTACTGCTCGCAACGTAGGCGAAAATGAGGACTACCAAAACGGATTCATTCACATGATTAAAATGGATGTTTGTTCGGATTCGTCAGTTTTAGAAGCCGTAACTCAAGTGCTAAATATCGAAGGCAAAATAGACATTCTCATAAACGCAGCAGGCATGGGCATAAGCGGTGCTGTTGAGGAATGCTCTGCTCAAGATGCCTTTAACCAGTTCAACACAAATTATTTTGGAATAATACGAACCATAGGAGCGGTTTTGCCACTTATGCGCAAGGCGAGAAACGGTCTTATTATAAACATTAGCTCTGTTGGAGGGATATTCTCCATACCATTTCAAACGCTTTACAGCTCTTCAAAATTTGCATTAGAAGCGCTTACAGAGGGCTTGCGAATAGAGATTGCGCCCTTTAATGTTAAGGCTACATTGATTGAGCCTGGCGATATAAAAACAGGCTTTACAAAGGCGAGGATATTCAGCTATAAATCAGATGATTCTGTGTATGGCGAAAGGTTTCATGCGGCAATCGCTCAAATGGAGTACGACGAGCAAAACGGCAAGCCACCCGAAACGATTGCAAACGCCATAATGCGAGTAATACGAAAAAAGAATCCACCCATACGCACAGTAGTTGGCGCGATGTATAAGGCTTTCGTATTTTTTAAGCGCATAATGCCAAGCAGATTGGTAGAATTTGTGATGACACAGATGTATCCGAATTCTAAAAAGAAAAGCGTGAGAGATGTCTAAAAACGACAGCGCAACGGTTAAGACAATAAAATTCCTTTTACCATCACTAATTGCTTTCATGCTTTGTGTATTGGGAATGTATGAGTTTTTGCCATGCGTGATTGCATCTGCTGTATTTACTGTTGGCTTTGCCTCTGCCGCTATCGCATCCATAACCATGGTTGCAGGTACATGGGCTATGTTTGGCGAAGCAACGGGCGTTTATGCTTTGCTGCTATGGCTTGTTGCCTTAAATATGGTAATGATGCTTAGATTAAGAAAGCCATACCGAACTACATTGGTAATAAGCGCAATAATAATCAGCTTTGCAATATTGCTTTTTGTACTTATGAAAAGCAAAGAAGCTGGGGTTAAGCCCTTTGAGGACATAATAAACAGCGTGGTAGCTCTCTATTTGGCATTGGGCTACATACCGCCGTATCAGGAAATCTATGATTTGGGCTTGATGTTCCTTATGCTGGCGGGAATGTTCTACGCATGGATAAACCTGCTTTTTACAAGGATGTTTGCGATACGCTCCGAGCAAGCTACCACGATAAAGCCCATGGCAAGATACGAGCTTTGGCAGCTATCAAGCTATTTCAACATAGGCGCAATCGTGATAACCGTATGCATTATTGCTTTGGGTTTATTACGAGTAAACAACGCCACGCTTTACGCTTATGCAGGGATTTTTGTAATCGGATTGCCACTTTGCGTACAAGGCTTTAGCTTTTTAGGCTTCATGGGGAGAACAGGCTGCCTATTGTTTAGAACCAAATACATGCTGATTATCGCTATGCTTGCACTTTTTCCTTTAAGCCTTATTATTTTGGTGATTTTAGGAACGGTAGAGCAAATTTTTAGGTTTAGGCAAAAAGCACTTAATCGATAGGAGGAAAAAATGAAAAGATTTAGGGTTCAAACAGGAGTTGCGTTAACACCGGTTACTTTGTTTACGGTGTTCACCATTCTGTTTGCGTTCCATAATAATTCCTCTGCACTTTGGGGCTTTTTATTTACAGACTTAGTTGTAATAGGTTTAACCATTCTATTTTTCGTTATAAGGGACAGGCAGTTACAAAGAGAAATGGAGAATATCTTTAACGAGAATGCAGTTGTTTCTCGTCAGATAATCAACAACATAAATATCCCATGTCTTTTTTGCACAACAAAGGGTCAAATAGCTTGGCGAAACGATGCCTTTCGTGCGTTTCATACTTCAAAAAAGATTAAGCCGATAATAGATTTAGCCGATTTGAACTCAAATACACCCTTTGTAAAAAAGGTAAACGGCAAAAGCTATCGCATACACTCAATGCCCATAGTGCGAGCAAATAGCATGGTTTCCGACTTGATTTTTCTATACTGGATTGACATAACCGAAACGGAGCATTATGAAAACCTTTACAACGAAAACCTACCCATTGTTGCACTAATTTATGTTGACAATTACGAGGATTTGAATGCCGACAAGGATATCATGAAGGGTACGGTTACAAACGAGGTAGAGCGGCTTGTTTCGCAGATGGCGCATGAGGTTTCGGGCTTTTATCGCCGCTTAGAGGGTGCAAGATTCATGTTGCTTTTTGAAGCTAAAAATTTGAGTCTATTAGAGTTCAAGCGCTTTGAGATTCTAAACACAGTTAGGAATGTAAAAACAGGCACAGAACAGCATGTAACGCTTTCAATCGGTGTGGGTCTTGCGGATTCAAACTAGAATTCACACGAGGCGGCGAATAATGCTATGGAGCTTGCGCTGGGCAGAGGCGGCGACCAAGCGGTTGTTAAGCATAGCAATGAGTATAAATTCTACGGTGGAAAAACTATCTCCACTACTCGAATTTCAAGGGTACGTGTGCGTTCGGTTGCAAATGCTTTGCGTGATTTGATTGTTAACTCCTCCGAAGTGTTCATTATGGGGCATAAGCGCGCTGATATGGATTGCGTAGGTGCAGGGCTTAGGCTTATGAAATGCGCAAATATGCTTGACCGTAAGGCATATTATCTAATCGAGGGTGGAAGCAGCACGGTA
>JAAZFD010000262.1 GCA_012511925.1 Clostridiales bacterium | reverse complement strand
CATATAGTTCGTTGTACCTAAATATCCTGCCAGATAGTTTGTAGTCGATAACTCGAATTAACTTTTCGTTGTTTTCGTTAATATAGGAATCAACTCTGTCAACCTTGCCCGATATGAAAAAACTTCTTCCGTCGCAAAGCTTGATTTCAAGTGCAGGATATTCCTTGTCCTTGCCGAACTCCAATTCGCTTTTCTCGAATGTAAAGCTACCACGCTTCATGTGTTCAATAACTGCCCATGCGGTACGCTTTGCAGTTTTAACAAGCAAGTCGCAGTTCGCTTTTCTACGCTCGGACTCAGTAAAATAGCCGTCTTTGAAGTTCAAAATTATATCTGGCAACAGCTCATCAAGTATCGATTCGCAATCTTTTTCGCTTTCTATTTCTTTATAGGGAATTTTCTTCTCAAGTAAGTGCTTAACGAACTTATCCAATATTTCATGAACGAAATTACCCTTGTCTAAATCCTCAATCTTGTATTCCCTCTGCTCTTTAGCATTCAAGCCGTATTTTGCAAAGTGATAAAAGCTACAAGTATTAAAGGTTTCAAGCCTGGTAGCGCTTGCATATAGGTTTTCGCCATACAGCACCTTTGCAAAATCAGCATCAAGATTGTTCGGTGAAGCCTTGAAGAAAATCGACTTATTTATGACCTCCAACTGCTCTGCCTTTTCTTGAATATCAGAATAATACGCATACAAACGCTTTGCGCTTTCGCTCATATAACCCGTGTCGGCTAACAATCGCAAATCGCATGCAAGCCTTTCAATGTTGTAAAGCTTGTAATCTTCTAAGCGCTCGTCTGAACTCGACAACACATGAAGCTGTGGGAAAATCTTTTTAATCTTCTCAAAAATCATAGAGGGCAGCTTGCTTTTGTTTGCAACCAACGCAGGAAAGCTAAGGTACAGTCTATGAGTTGGCAATGTAAGCAGTGTGTAAAGCTCTAAACGCTCGTCTGCGGTCATGCTTGCTGTACTGCTCCAAACCTTAAGCCCATAATCCTTCAAAGCAGACAATTCCGCATCATCGATAACGCTGTCGTCCTTAATTGTTTTTGGAAAAGTACCCTCGTATGCGCCCAAAATAAACAGTCGCTTTATGTTTTTAGGAATCGTGCGCTTCATACTGCCAAACAGCACCACATCGATATTTGAAGGAATAGAGCTAACAACCTGTGCCCTCATGCCCTCCTCGATAATAGAAATATAGTGGGAGTTGCTTATGCTCAAATCGCCCATAACTGCGTATAGCTGGTCGAATATCCCCATAATTAAATTCCACGCTTGAGAGCATTTCTCCGCTTGCACAAAGTTGTTTTCCTTTTGCAAGGCATCCACTTTTTTAGTTAGCTTTTTTTGAACATCTAAATCCTGTAAATACCCATATATGCTTCTAGTTTTTTTGGCAATATCGCCCCTCGACATTGCATTTTGCAGCTTAATCAAAGGCTCGATTAGCTTAATCCGTATGGGTTCAAGAAATTGAATCAACTCGGGGCTGCCTTTTTTCAAGGGTTCTTTTAACGATGAACCGAAAACGCCGTATTCTATCAAGTAATTTTCGAAAACTTCGGCTTCAAAGCGTGAAATTCCGCAAAGACCTGTTTTCATTATCGAAATAAGCTCGTGCTTGTCGTAACTGCCGCTTACCGCGCGCAGGGCAGACATGGTTAAATTCGAAACGTCCATAGAGTAAAGGCTGTATTGAACATCGCAAAAAATAGGAATTGAGTTTTTTTCAAACTCACTACGCACCTTAACCCCATAAACCGATTCATCGGAGGCGATAACTGCAATCTCGTTGTATCTTATGCCCTCATCACGCACCGCCTTTTGAATTGCGCCTGCAACGGCATTAACTTCCGAATCTACATTGTTTGCCGCCAAAAGTGAAATATTATTCACTTCACCTGCAAATTGCTTATAGGGGAAAGCAAACAGCTCTTTTTCTAAAACTGCAAGCTCTAAATTGTCGTATCTGTTTTCACGTGTTGGGGATATAATCTTTACATCGTAGCCCGCATCGGTTATATAACTTTTTAAGCGAGAATAAGCCACCAAATCGGGTGAAAACAACTGGCTATCACGAATATTATCTGATAAATCCAAGCTAAAGCTAACGGTTAATGAAGCACAGCTATGAACAATTTCTTCTATTGCCCTAAACATCAGCTCGCCAGTGCTTTCAAAGCCATCTATATATACGTGCGCCTTACAAAGAGAAGAGTTTTTGATGTTATCGATAAAGGCTTTATGATTTTCTATGGGGACAATATTTTTCTCGCCCAGCAAATCAGAGGTTTTGGAATAGATGCTTGCAAAATCGCTTAGCTTTCGTTTCAAAAGGGGGTCTTGTATTTTCTCTGCAACTGCTTGAACCTCAAAGGGCTCAGTTTGGTTGTTTATGAAGCCTTGAATGATTTCATCGCAGGTTTTTGCAAAGCCTGTTTTGTGCGCACAAGTGCTAAAAATTCCTAAATCAAGCCCTATTAGTGCTTTTCGAATCACCATAAGCCGTCCCTGTTCGGATAAAAACACCTGCTTTATGCCAACCTCGCTTAGTACCTTTTCGGAAAGCCTTGAAAGTGCGAGTACCTTGGTGTAAAATGCGCCGCCGTCTAATCTCTCTGCTAAGGTTTTCTCGGTTTCGAATGTGAATCTTCCCGGAGCTATCAACAAAACAGGCTCGCACGCTTGCTCGTGTGCAACTATTCTGTCGTAAATATAGTTGCTTTTGCCCGATTTCGCCCTGCCTACTACAAATTCAATTCTCTTTTTCATATTTGCTACTTGTGTAGCGGTATGTATTCCATGCCGTTTGCCTTTCGTATGCTTTCAAAAAGAATTATTGCGGAAACATTCATAGATGCGTTTAGCGTGGGATTTAGGTTTTGCAATTCGGTTGTGCATTTATCATCATGTATTACGTTTCGCCCCAATGTAATATGCGGCGTGAACTGCTTATAGTCTGTTTTGAAGCCGTAATCACGCAGGGCGGCAGAAAGCGCAGAGTGCAGGTTTCGCAATTCCTTCATATCGCCAAATACTTCTACGTAAGAGGTTTTTGAACCCTCACGCTCGAAAAAATTATAGCCACCTAAGTGCAAGGGAAAGCTGTAAATTCCCTCGGTTGCTTTTTTCATGGCGGAGATTGCGGAGTATGCGTCATTCGTCTCACCTAAAAAGCTAAGCGTTATGTGCATATTATCAACAGGAACGAACCTGCCAGAGCTTGCACTTTGGCGCAAGGCAGTTTGTAAGCGTAAAATCTCGCTTTTCATCTGTTTGGGTATTTCGATTGCAATAAATAAGCGCATAGTGAACTCCATATAGGCATAAGCCGTCATTATATTTGACATTATATAGAATTACTATGCGTTTAGCAAACTATTTGCTGCATACGGATTTTTTTGGTTTAATTAACGGAGTGCCGCCACCACCGAAACTAACTAAAACTGATGCACGGTTGTAGGGGCACACCTGCGTGTGCGCCCGCTGTCGAAAAAACCAAACGGTATAAGCGCCTGTTTTCAGAAATCATATTGCTGCTAATTACGAGTATTTGTGCTACAAATGCAGCGTTTATTCATCAGCAAACTATTTGCGTTTTACAGGCAATACTCGCTTTTCAAAGCGACTTGGGTCGAAAAAAAAATATTCTATACGACCCACTGAGTTATCAGGCTCGTAACCTGTATCCGAAAAATCAAATGCCTTTATAGCATCGCTTAGTTTATCACCCACCGTTTCGCATTCCTGCTCATAATCGAATGCGCCATGCTCAAAAACTAAATATTCCGCCTCTGGTACATTTAGCATAAGCATTTTTTGTGGAATTTCACCTGCATAATTGCTTGGCAAACGCACTCCGTAGGCTTCGGGAGTTTTCTCGTCCTCATTTATGTATGCCATTATTTGACCGCTGTACTCGCCCATTACGGTATCATCGCCATCTAATTTTCCCTTTATCCCGTCTAATAGGTTACAAATAGTGCAGCAGTCTGCACCCTCTACCTTGTCTTGCTTTTCCCAAAAGTCAAAATAACCATCGCTTTCATAGTTCTTGATGTGCAAGAACTTGTGCGCAGGAATAGAAACGAAGTAGATTTTAATCTCTCTTGTTGATTTTACCATGCCGATTTCTCCTAATCCTAAAAAGTAACGGTGAATGTTTTTAGCTTTGTACGCAACACAACAAATTGTGTAGGGTTAGCTCTGTAAGCGCTTGGAGTTATGCCATAGCACGCCTTGAATGACCTGCAAAATGCCTCATGCGAAGAAAACCCATGCGATATTGCGATTTCTATCAAGCTCTTTTTTGTGTCTCTAACGTCGATTAAAGGAAAAGCTAGGCGCCTTTTACGCAAATAATCTCTGAACGTAACGCCCGAAAGCGGCTTGAACTTCCTCGTCATGGAAAATTCTGAATAGCCGCTTTCCTTGGCTATTGCGCTAAGCGTAAGGCTTTCATCGTCATTATTTATTATGCTGTCGTCTATGCAATCTGCAATTCTTTGCACCTGCTGTTGCCATTCGTACAAAACCCTTTCACCTCCATCAAACAAATAATATAACTTTCTTTATAGGCGTATTTGATATTAGTTGCTGTAATTTGAGTATTTTAGCCAAATAGGCTATAATAAGTATAGCAAAAAAACAAAAAGGGAGAAAGTTATGTGTAATGATTCCATGCCGCAAGCGGAAATGCTGAATATGGTCTATGAACCAATAATAAAAAAGAAGGACGAGCTTTACAATGCACTAATCGAAGTCGGCTACAATATCAAGTGGGGCTATTATACGCACCACATGATAAGTAGGCATCACGAGATGCTAACCGAGCTATATCCTATTCCTGTACTGTCTATTATCAATGTTTGCGATGTTGGAATAGACATAGAGCATATATTTATTGAGGGAAAATTAGCACGCTCTGACGCTAAGAAGTTTGACTTTTCGCAATTTGATGAATACGACTTTGATATTTATTCGGTTGAGGATTGCACAAAGGATTATTACTCAACTTCGGCAGGTAGGCTGTCGGCTCAAAGCGTTAAAGATACGGTTTTGAACTGTGATGAAAAGGAAGTTATAGTTTCATTATATTTGCCTTGCGATGCACAAGCTACTGAGGTGGAGAAGCTGGTTAAGATTATGCGGAAAGCGGGCTTTTATATCGTGTGATTTATCACGCGATATAATGTAGAATAAACGCCTTCGGCGTAATGCAAAATGCAGATAAATAGCCCAATTTAATACATTCGACAAACTTTCTTGTCGGTCGCCCGAACGATGCGAAAAATGTTCGGGTGGTCGGCTTAAGATTTTTTGATGCTTTTCGATAGAATTAGTTTGTTTTTGACAAAAGGGACATTAATTTTCAGTTTATAATATTTTTTCGCTCGGTTTTGCCGCTCCCGAAATTTAATTAAAGTATTTTTTCATTTTTTAGTTGACAACCCAAAACATAGGTTATATAATAAGCGTACTAACCATAGTAATATAGTTATTACATGGCATACGGTTATGAGAGGAGGAAGCGTATTGATTGAAATTGACAAATACTCACGAACGCCCATATACGAGCAAATAGTGAATGCTTTTGAGCAGCTAATCGCAAGCGCAGAATTGAAAGCTAATGATGTGTTGCCGTCGGTGCGTATGCTTTCGCAGCAGTTATCCATCAACCCCAACACGCTACAAAAGGCTTATGCCGAGTTAGAACGCAAGGGGCTATGCTATTCTGTTCCAGGAAGCGGTAGGTTTATTTCAGACGATGCACAAAATAAGGTGTTTGGCAAAAAAGGCGAGCTTTTGCAGGAGTTAAAAGCCATAGCCGAGGAGTTAAGGCTTTTCAAGGTTAGCCTTGAAGAAGTAATTGAAACTGTAAGAGCAGTTTATTAGAGAAGGAGGAAACATGATAATCTGTAAAGATGTAACAAAGAAATTCGATGATTTTGTCGCACTCGATAATTTGAGCTGCGAAATACCGGGTGGATGTATTTACGGTCTTGTTGGCTCGAACGGTGCTGGTAAATCCACATTGTTGCGCTTGATTATGGGCATTTACCAAGCTAATGGCGGTGAAATTCTAATCAATGGGCTAAATGTATTCGATAATCCCGAAGCGAAAGAAAAGATGGTGTTCATACCAGACGATTTGTTTTTCTTGCCCCAAAGCAGTATGAACAGAATGGCGAAGCTGTATGCCGCAATCTATCCGAAATTCAGTTATGATAGGTATAATCAGCTTGTAGGAATTTTCGGACTTGACCCCAAAAAGAATGTAAACACTTTTTCAAAGGGTATGCGCAGGCAGGCGGCTACCATATTGGCGCTATCCTGTATGTGCGACTATATCTTTTTAGACGAAACCTTTGACGGACTTGACCCCGTTATGCGTAACTTGGTTAAAAAGGCGCTGTATGCCGATGTTTACGAGCGAAACGCAACGGTAGTGCTTACGAGCCATTCATTACGTGAGTTAGAGGACACCTGCGACCAGTTGGCGCTACTGCACAAGGGCGGAATAATTTTCGAAAGCGAAGTAGAAAATCTAAAAACCGCATTATTCAAGGTGCAAATTGCGGTTGGCGAGGAGTTCGACAAATCAAAGTTCGAAGGAATAGAGATTTTAGAGTATTCAAAGCACGGAAGCGTTGCGAGTATTATTGTGCGTGGCGACCGCAAGGAAACAGAGGAAAAGCTAAGAGCTTTTAATCCTGTTCTGTTCGAGATTCTTACTTTGTCGCTTGAAGAGGTGTTCGTATATGAGATGGACGCTTTAGGCTACGAGTTCAAAGACGTACTCATATAAGGAGGAGATTATGAAAAAGAGTATTTTTTCTGGAAAACTATATAACGAGATGCTGAAGCAACAGCGTATGTGGGCATTGATTTTTGTATCCATTTGTTTGGTAGCAAGCCTTATTACTATTGTTGTTCAGTATTCCTCTTGGCAGACTATGAAGGAAACCCAGCCTGCACAATATGCTACATACGCACCTTTTGAAGATGTTTTATCCGTTTCGCCCATACTTACAACATTTATGTATCTTGGCGGTTTGATACTGCCCTTTGGTGCGTTTGCATTTTTGAATAAGCGGTCTTCGAGCGACTTTTTCCATTCGATTCCGCACACACGCACCTGCGTTTTTGTTAGCACAATTCTTGCAACAATGACTTGGGTTGCGATAACAATATTTTCAAACCTTGCGTTGACTGTATTGGGCTGCATTATAACAGGAATGACCTTCTATTATAGCTTCCTGATACCGCTAATTATTACCTTGCTATTGGGAACATTTATGATGTGCTCTATTGCAACATTAGCGATGACGATTACAGGCACACGCTTTTCAAACCTAATACTGTTCGGGCTTATACTGTTCTTGCCTCGCTTTATTATGGCTTTAAGCACAGCAGGTATTATGTCTTTGGCAAAAATCGTACCAGCTTCCGAATTGGGCCTTTTAGATGCCGCATACAACATTCCTGTTGGTATGTTTTTGTCAGGGCTAGGCTTCCACTTAACGGGAGTTTTAAGCAAAACTTCATCTGAAATCGTGTATTCATACAGCTCATGGATATATACGGTCGTTGTAACACTTGCGTACTTTGGTGTTAGCTTGTATGCGTACAATGTAAGAAAATCCGAAACAGCTGGCAGCTCTGCACTATCTAAGTTCATGCAAACGGTATATCGGGTAGCTATTGCGCTTCCTGCAATGATTGTTGTAGGCTTATTGGCAATATTAGATGAGGGAAATACAGAGGTATACTTGGTTCTTGTTACTATTTCGCTGTTTGCGTATTTCTTGTTCGAGCTTATTACAACGAAAAGTGGCAAAAAAATGTTGAAGTCTGCACCCATGTTCTTGGCAGTTGTGCTTATTGCGGCGCTAATCACAGGCGGAATGTATGCAACCGCCAAGGCAAAGGGAAATGTAACAGTAGATATTGGCGATGTCAAGTCTGTTTCTTTGAATCAGATGTATAGGGGCGGCTTCTATGAAATCGGCTATGGCGAATACAAGGCTTCAACTGTGGCATTTGAGGACGAACGAATAATCGAGCTTTCGGCTAATGCTTTGAACAATACGATTAAGGAGTTCAAGAAAAACGAGGATTTCTATGCAATAGGACCTGCTTATGAGCGAGTTGATATTAAATTCCATCTCAAAAACGGCGGAACGCTTACAAGAACGGTTTACTTCCTGCAAAACGATTATAACGAGTTTTCGAACCTTATTGCTAAGAACGAAAAATACATAGAAGCGTTGTTTTCAATGCCCAAGGATTCAGAGATAGATAACCTGTATTTATCGTATGGAGCATTCTCTGTTCAGCAGGTGAACGCATTATGGGATATATATAAGCAGGAGTTAGACTCACTAAGCGATGCGCAGGCATTGTCGCTAAGGGAAGCAAACTCAGAGCTTAGCTTTAGGGTTATCGGAAGGGTTGATGTAACTACAAGGTTCACAAATGCTTACTACTTCACGCGTGATTTAACTCCCAAAACCTTCAACGAGTTCATTAAGCTAAGCGGTCAAAGCAAGACGCTTGAGGGGTTGTTGGGGCAGGTTGATAAGGCAATTAAAACCGCTAAGGACTCCGTAGTAGAAAATACCGATTTGGAATACGGATATATGCGCATGGTGATTTCGCTATACAAGGCGATGCCCGAAATCTTCCCATCTGCCGAAAATGCAACTATAACGGGTGAGTTTTCGATTGACACCTATATGAAGGAGTACATGAAAGAGGCTCCTTCCGAAAAATTTAATACAGACATGGAATGGCTTGACGAGCTCAGAGATTTGATAGCAACAGCCAAAATCGCTGAAAGCGGCGAAAGTGATTATTTGGTGTATATCAACTTGACTTCAAACGAGCAGAGAATGGGCGATAATAATGATGGAAAGAATGAGTTCATACAAGAGGACGCTTTCTTGGAGTTCTCGAAAGAAAACTATGAAAAGCTGTTTACTTTGCTAAATGAACACACCTACTTGTATGAGCAATATGGCTATGCAGAGCCACGTCCTATTCCTGGGTGGTAAGTGAAAAGCGGCACAAGCCGCTTTTATCTTTCTTTGCAAGGTGAAATCCATTCCTGCGGAATGGGTGAAATAGGCTTTTGCGAAAGCCATTGAAATCCGCACGGCGGATGTGGACTGAGGGTTGCCCACACAATCATTTCGATTTTTACAACAAGAATGGCTATATCGTAGGGGCGGCACTATTGTGTACGCCCGCCCATTACCACTAAACTTGTGTTTTTAACCGCAAAAACAATTCGTTATTTGCCTCGATAAGCAACTCCGTTTCTGTTTGCTCTAACAATTCTATTTCACTCTCTGTGAGATTGGTAGCCATATATCCTCCACATTTATGCGTTTGCTAATCCTTTAAGTATTTAGCCGTATGCTCTGTTTGTTCAAAACAATGCCGTCGGCAGTAGTTTTCCTAATAAGCAAAGCGATTTTTGCCTCATTCCATTCAACCTCCTTTATTGCTTATACTTATTCCAAAATGAACAAAATATGGCTTGCTAAATACCTCGTGAGGTCATTTCTATGCAACCCTCTTTTTCACAACGAACGACATACGACTTCTCATATTCGATAATAATAATCTTGCTTCCACAGCGGGGACATTTAACGCTTATCTCATCAGCATAGTTAGATTCAGTAGCTGCTTGTAGCAATATTTTAATTTCATTTTGAGTAAGTTCAACGAACATATTATCCTCCACATTTATGCGTTGTGCTAATTCTTTAAGTATTTAGCCGTATGCTCTGTTTGTTCAAAAACAATGCCGTCGGCAGTTTTTCTTATCCGCAAGGCGACCTTGCATGGTGTTTCGTCCAGCAAGCCTCGCTTCCCTGCATCGCCCTCCAAAGGGCAATAGAATACTATGAAATCATTTGAATACCCTTTACTTAGTCCCATAAGAGCATAAAAGTTGAGGTTCTGTTGGTTACAGTACTCTTGTAATAACAGTTCGTAGTCGATAAATGCCTTTGGTTTCATTTCATTGCTCCTTTTCAAATACTTAGTGATATTTCAAAGTCCTTAGTGTTTTGATTGTCTGGTTCGTTATTCTAAGACTTCAACTTTCGTAATCTCACTTTGCTTAAATGAAATAGGTTGACCGTTTACCCAAAGCGTTAGGTTGTCCTCGTCAAAGCCGTACTCATCCGCTTCATCTTCAACGCTAAATAAATCACCGAGCGTTCCAATGAATTTCACGCCGTCAATATCGGTAATAATTAAGCGTTTTGCATCTTGATACTTCCAAATGTCAACCATAATAATCTCCTTTACTGAAAAAATCATACTTACACCGTAAATATTCTTGATAGCCTTTACTGCCTGCACCTAAATAATTTCTCTTTCCCCTCAAAAAGCGCTTGTTGCTTGTTGATATACGTTTTTATATCCTTTGGATTAGGTAATCTCTCCACCCTCAAGCTACTGCCCTTATAGATTCGCTTTGTCATTGCCCCTGCCCCATGCGCCATAATCGATGTCATTTCCTCCATCATATCTATATTGTAAATGCATTCCTTTCCTGCTTTCGCAAAACCGATGTTTTCGAGATTGCCACGCATATACTTTTGCCTATACATATAATAGGGTTGCATTTGCATTATCTGTGCGGTTTTATGTGCCATGTTTAGCATATTATTTGCGGTTTCGCTGTCGGGCATGGAGCTTTTCCAATCGTTTATAGCTTCCTTTAGAGTTGACGCTCGCTTTATAGCCAAGGTATGCACCGTTAGGTTTTCAATATCAAACTTTGAAATCTCGTTTAGGGTGTGTGCAAAATCTGCTTCGCTTTCATAGGGCAAGCAAGCGATTATGTCCATATTTATATCGAATCCAAGTGCTTTCGCCTGTTCGTAAGCGGTGATAATATCTTTTGCGCTATGACTTCTCCCAATGGTTTTTAGCGTGCTTTCGTTCATGGTTTGCGGATTTATTGACAGCCTTGTAACCCCAGCGTTTTTTAGAATCTTGAGTTTTTCAGGCGTTATAGTATCGGGTCTGCCTGCTTCTACGGTGAATTCCAAGCCATAAGTGTCATAGCAACTTAGCGTGTGAGAAAGTAGGTCATATAGCTCGTTTTCATCAAGCACCGTAGGCGTTCCACCGCCAATATAGATTGAGCGAATCGAGTAGCCAATGCTTTTCAAAAGCGTAGCACCTTGGCTTATATCTGACTTCAAAGCGTTTATGTATTCTCCCATATCCGTTCTTTTCGTACGAACGGCTGACGGAAACGAGCAGTACAAGCACTTTGTTTTACAGTAGGGAATACCTATGTAAATATCAATATCGTTTGGCTTTATGCTTTGAATAATAGGCTTTTGAATGTCAATAATCTGCTTTGCATACTCGTATTTTGCAATTTCTACATCAAAGTGTTGTAGGAACATTTCCTTGGCTTGCTCTGCGTTGGTTTCTTCCTCAAGCTCACGCAACAGGTGTGTCGGTCGGATGCCAGTCAATGAACCCCAAGGCGTAAAGGTATCGGGCAAAAGGCTTTTTAGTGCTCGAAAAAGCGAAATCTTTGCAACACGCTTCATATAACGCTTTTTTTCAAGTGTGGAAGGAAAATTAGCCGCCATGCTATGCTGATAATGTGAAACCTGCTCGCCGTTTATAAGAATTTCAACACAAGCTTGCATATTCTCTGATTCTGAATTTTCCGAATATTCAAGTTTGATTTCGTAGTCTGGGTTTTCACTCACCAGCTCAAACGCTTCAAAAAACAAACGAATTACGTCGCATAAATCATTTTCAAAGCCTGTTAAGTTTGTTATTAGCTGTAAATTCATTTCAAATGCTTTGTGTAGGGATTGTTTTTGCGCTCAAAATCCAGCGTAGTTTCTCGCTCATGCCCTGGCATAACTCGAAAGTCGCCCTCCAAAGCGTATAGCTTGTTTAGCAGGGAATCCTCAAGCTGTTCATTGCTTGCGCCGTAAAGGTCGGTTCTGCCAACGCTTAGGCGGAACAATGTATCTCCCGAAAACATTATTTTGTGCTTGGGAAGTATGTAGCAAGCGCAACCCATAGTATGACCCGGGGTGTGCAGCGTTTCTATTTCTATTCCTGCAGCAACAAATTTATCGCCGTCTTTTAGCTGAACATCTGCTTTGGAAGGCTCAACATCTGCTCCGCAAAAGATTGAAAGATTAACCTTGTTTTTGTATAGGCAATCTTCGTCCGCTTCGTGAATATAAACCCTTGCATTATGCCTGCTTTTTAACTCTGCAACTGCCAAAATATGGTCGTAATGCCCATGAGTTAGTAGAATATCGGTAACATTCAAACCCTGCTTTTCTAAGTGGCGATTTATCAGTTCAAAGTCGGCAGGGTCAACAATAAAACAGTCTTTTTTGCCCTCTTCATATACAAAATTTGTGTTGCAATCAACAGGCCCTGTGATTAGCTTATCGATTTTTATGCTCATGAAAGCTCCTCCGTTTTGGTTATTACCACTATTCTATATCAAACTTGAGATTTTACCAAACTATTTTTTGTTGGGGGATTATTTTGAGCCTTTACGCTTTTTGTGAATATCCATAGGCACGCCGTAAAGCACATTGATAAGCTGTATTAAAAGCCTTGCTCTGTTTCTGCGCAGGGTTGAGGGATTGCATGTTAGCTTTTTTGCTATTTCGTCATCAGGGCAGTTCTTAAAAAACTTATAGTAAATCGCTCCGTAATACTTGTCGTGTTTTATGCTTTTCAATGCTCGGGATAATATGCTTACCTCATGCGTGTCTATGCGAATCCTTTCCTCTAAAAGCTCGATTTGAGCGTAATGGGCATCCATAGGCGACAGGCGCATTCCGCTTTTGATTAAGGAAACAAAGGAGTTTGCATTCTTTCTTAATTTGGACATATCGAAATCGGCGCTTTTCAATTCTTTCAGCTCTGCCCTTGAATATTTTATTCGAAAAAGAAGCTGTGGAAGCCTGTATAAGCGCTTTGCTGTTTCATTGAGCAGCTCTTGTTCATCGAATTTGCACATAATAACCTCACGAATTTTGATATAATAATTATAACATATGTTCGTTTTATGATGCAAGTTTTTCGAGTACGGATTTTGGGGATGAGGTACGCCGCAGGCGTAACGCCTGCGGCGTAATGCAAAATGCAAAAGACAGAAGGCAGAATCAAGAATGAAAACTCGAATAAACGCAAAACACGCCATTACCCACTAATATCTAAGGTCTATGTTTGTGTAGGGGCGGGCATTGCCCGTCCGCCAAAAATAACATACCACGCAAGCTACAAAAGGTAGCACAACCCTATCCGACGTGCGGATTTCATTGGTTATCCGCAGAAAACCTATTTCACCCTTCATAGCAAGATATAAGCAGGATTATATAAAAACGGGAGGATATTGAATCCTCCCCTACAAAAAATATAGCGTCTAATTTCGCCCTTTTGCATTACCCGCTGGCGTTTCCTTCCCTACAAAATTATTGCGCCTAAATATACATTTTGCATTACGCCTTAGGCATTACCCTATCCGCCGTGCGGATTTCATTGGCTTTCGCAAAAGCCTATTTCACCCGTTCCGCAGGAACGGATTACGCAAGATTTCACCCGTTCCGCAGGAACGGATTAAAGCCTTATCTCCTCGACTTAGGCTTGCCATAAATCTCTGAGTAGATAATTCCCTTTATCAGCGAGTTATTGTCGTAGCTCATTTCGCCTAAAATGCTTGGGGCAGGTACCTCGTCAGCTGTTTTTGGCTTTTTAGGCTGTCTGATTATATAGCGTGAGTCGCCCTCCATGCTCTTTACAGGCTTATGCGGCTCACAATCAGGGTCCGGCACTTCCTTTGAGGAATGCACGCTCGCTTTCGTAGCCTTAATCGTTGATTCCAGCCTTGCAGTAGGTGCGGTAACCGGTTGTCGTCTGCGAGTGTCATCGCCCTCGTTTGAACTAACGACCTCTTGCGTTTCCCCTCTGCTCATGTAGGTTTGAGGTGTGCGCTGAGGGTAATTGCTATGCTTTTTTCGCTCCTCCTCCTGCTTTTTTGCAGCAGAGGAAATCACGCTAATTATAATAGCCATTACAGCGAAAATAATAAATTGATCCAAACTTTATCCCCCCTTTTTATGTGGGAATGATAGGGGAATTGCTTCCCCCACAAAATTATTCGTCATTCCTTTGAGTTTTAGGTGCAGCGCCCTTGCCTATGGCTTCACGCATATCCGTATCAGCCATTGTGTTACGCATATTGTAGTAGTCCATAATGCCCAAATTGCCCGTTCTGAAAGCCTCTGAAATAGCCAAAGGAACCTGTGCTTCCGCTTCTATAACCTTTGCTCTCATTCCTTGAACCGATGCAATCATCTCTTGCTCTTCGGCAACAGCCATGGCTCTGCGCTCTTCCGCCTTTGCCTGTGCTATGCGCTTATCCGCTTCGGCTTGGTCGATTTGCAACTGTGCGCCAATGTTTCTGCCAACATCAACGTCTGCAATGTCGATTGAAAGAATCTCAAAGGCTGTACCAGCATCAAGTCCTTTTCCTAAAACGGTTCTTGAAATCAGGTCGGGGTTTTCTAAAACGTCCTTATGGCTTGCAGAGCTACCAACCGTTGTAACGATACCCTCGCCAACACGCGCTACGATTGTTTCCTCGCCTGCACCACCGACTAAGCGGTCGATATTTGCACGAACCGTAACCTTTGCCTTTGCTCTTAGCTCGATACCGTCTTTTGCAATAGCGGCGATAATGGGAGTTTCGATAACCTTAGGATTAACGCTCATCTGAACAGCCTGCAAAACATCACGCCCTGCAAGGTCTATGGCGCAAGCCTTTTCAAAGTCGAGTGGAATACCTGCGCGCTGTGCCGCAATCAATGCGTTTACAACTCTGTCAACATTACCGCCAGCTAAGTAGTGGGCTTCAAGTTTGTTGATTGAGATTGTTAAGCCTGCCTTGGTTGCCTTTATCATTGGGTTTACGATACGAGCAGGTGTAACCTTTCTGATTCGCATTCCAATCAATGTGAAAATGCCAACCTTTACGCCCGATGCACTTGCCGCAATCAATAATCTGACTGGTACAAAGCTGAAAAAAATCGATAAAAAAATGATTGCTGCAACGATTATTCCCATTATCAAGAAAACCTGCGGTGCAGAATCTGCTGTTGCTAATAAATAATACATACTTTACCTCCTGAATTTTTATAAAAAGGGTTGCCCCTGTTTATTCGTTTTCTTTAATCTCTGCTTCGGGTGTGTAACGCTTAACGATTATTCGTATGCCCTCAATATTCGTGATTACCACCTCCGTACCTACCTCTATGAATTCGCCTGCTGTTAACACATCAAGCCTTTCGCCATCAAAATCGGCTATGCCTGTAGGTCTTAGATAGCTTATTGTTTTGCCCACCCTGCCTACACGCTTTTCTGAATCCTTTTTCAAGGAAGTTGAGTCGCCCTCTATGGATTCGTTAAGCATTAAAGACGAACGAGAAATCATGCCCTTTGTGAACGAGTGATACACTATTATCCCCACTATTATTAGGAATACAATGATTATTGCGGCTATTAGCAAGCCCTCGCCAAAGGTATTCGCCCTTAGTATTATTGCAACTATTATAGCGATAAAACCCAAGCCGCCTGCTACACCAAAGCCGGGCATGAACATTTCAATTACCATTAGAATCATGCCCACTAACAGGCAAAGAAATGCAGGAACGCTCCAACCCATTACAAGACTTGAAGCAGGAGCTGTGAACGAAAGTGAAATTATAGACTCTAAAACCATAAAAGTACCTCACTAACGATGTG
>JAAZFD010000261.1 GCA_012511925.1 Clostridiales bacterium | reverse complement strand
TGGAATCGGCATATATTTACTTGTAATTTCTGCAAGCTGTTATATAATGTTAGTAAGTTGCAAGTAGCAATATGTCAAACGCATAGCTAATCTCTTGCGATTGGCATCACTTTCAAAACAAGGAGGATAATATGAAAAAATTCAAGTTTTTTAGCGCATTTATCGCAGTAGTGCTTATACTCACCACATTTTCACCGCTTGCGAACACAAATGCAACGCTGTATTCAAAAGATGAAGGCGAAAAGCTAACCGTAACATTCAAAATGCCTGAGGGACACCACTATGTTCAAGTAGTTGATGACGGGCATCAGATTCCCTACGACATTTTAGTAGATGAATTAACTTTGGAAGTTGAACCAGGGCATATTCTCACCGAAACAGATGTTGAGCCTTTCACCCATCATTGTTCCGATGAATATACCGATTGCCACAGGTATTGCAGGGTTACTATGACGGGTTGGGACACAAACCCCGTAGGCGTTGAGGTTACCCAAGATATGACTTTCACCGCCGTTATGAACGAGGATGTGTGCAAAGTTACCGTTACTATGAGTCAGGGCAAATATGACACAGAATGGCATGTAATCGATGATTATTCGAGCTTTGACATTTTAGTTGATAAAGGCTATGTGCTAACTGAAGATGATGTTGAACGCTTCGAAACAGTTTACTCCGCACTAAATCCGGGTTCAAGACCCAGCTACACCATTACTGGATTTGATATCGAGCCTTTAGGTTTTGAAGTAAACGAGGATGTTGCTTTCACTGCCATTGCGGAAAAGCTCATATATGTTGAGTTCTATCTTCCGAACGATGAGGGCAAGTACGATTATTTATTTGGTTGTGAGATTTCTGTAATCGAGGGGCAACCCGTAGCCCGTGAGGAGCTTCCCGAAATTGAAAGCTATGTGCATGACGAAAGCGTTGTAGTGGCCTATTGGGATGTAACAGACGAACAGCTTTCCGCAATTTATCCGAACAATGAGATTGGTCGGAGCAGTTTCGAAATTTATGGCGTGCTATTTAAGCGAGGAGATGCGAACACAGACGGCAAAATCAACACAGGCGATGCGGTGTTGGTTCTGAAAAATGTTTCGAACTTAGAACCTTTAACAGAAAATCAACTGCTAACAGCCGATATGAATGCAGACGGCGAAATAAATACGGGCGATGCAACGGCGGTTTTGCTGGCTATTGTCAGCTAAGAGTTAAAGACATTATAAATCACCTCTGAAAAGGGGTGATTTTCTTTATCAAATAATTATACAAAGTTTGTTAATATTAGTTGACTAATATACAATGAAGGAGTAATATTTAACCATATCCAAAAAATTTCGGAGGCAAAATATGAAAAAAATACTCGCTTGCACATTATCGCTTTTAATGGTGTTATGCGCATTTATCCCAAATATCAAGGCATCTCAAGCAGAGGATTTCGCCTTGAAGCTGCCAGACCCGTTCACAGGAATGGGGCGCATTGCCGGTGGTGATTATCACAGCATGGCGATAAAGGCAGACGGCAGTATGTATGCCTGGGGCAGCAATCAGTTCGGTGAAATTGGTCAAGGCACTACTGGCGGAAAGGTATTGGTTCCTGCAAAGATTACTTCAAATGCAAAGTGCGTTGCAGCGGGATACGGTTATAGCCTTGCGACCAACTCAAATTACATTCTTATGGCTTGGGGAAAAAACGATTACGGTCAGCTTGGCAATGGCAAGACGGAAAACAGCGCAGCGCATGTTCAGATTATGAACGATGTAAAATATGTAACCGCTGGGGAAAGCCACACTATGGCAATCAAGCACGACGGCTCATTGTGGGTTTGGGGCTGGAACGAGTCGGGTCAAGTGGGCGATGGCAGCACTCAAAACTGTTTAAGCCCAAAGTGGATTATGAGTGATGTTGTGATGTGTGCCGCAGGTTATTCGTCAAGCATGGCACTAAAAAACGACGGCTCTGTTTGGACTTGGGGTGATAATTCGTTTGGACAGCTCAGGCATGGCACACTTACGGCTTCTCACACACCGATATAAGTTATGGACGATGCAAAGCAAATTGCCGTAGGCAGTGGACATTGCATGGTAATCAAAAAGGACAGCACTCTTTGGGGTTGGGGTTATAATGCTTTCTATCAGCTTGGCGATGGTACAATAACGAGCAGCACCATTCCAAAAAAGCTAATGGATGATGTAAAAAGCGTAGCGTCTGGCCTTGGTGCAAGAAGCATGGTGATTAAAAATGACGGCTCGCTTTGGGCTTGGGGAAACAACTGGGCAGGGCAGCTGGGAGACGGAACATACACAGAAAAAACCACTCCCAAAAAGATAACAGACGGTGTAGTAAACATAGCCTTAGGGCATTCGCACACTTTGATTATTAAAGATGACGGCAAGCTATACACCTGTGGCGACAATGAAAATGGTCAATTAGGCGATAACTGCTTGGCTAACAGCCCGGTATTCGTTGAGATTATGGAAATCGGCATATATGTTCCAAAAATGCAAATAGGTGCAGGGCGAAATCATTCCATGGCGATAAAAGACGATAACTCTCTTTGGCTTTGGGGGAGTAATTTGCGTGGGCAATTAGGCGATGGCACTATTACGGACAGCTTAATACCCAAAAAGATAATGCAAGAAGTAAACCTGGCAGTAGGCGGAGAGAATTTCACGCTTGCGCTTAAAACAGACGGCACGCTTTGGGGCTGGGGCGGAAATCAAGCCGGTCAGTTGGGATTAGAGCATCAATATGATTGCAATACACCGCAACTGATTATGGAGAGCGTGGTGTTTGCAAACGCTGGTACTAATCATAGCATGGCGATTAAAACAGACGGCTCGCTGTGGATGTGGGGAAATAATAATAACGGCGCTCTTGGAAACGGCACAACTACCGATAGCTTTGTTCCTATTAAGATTATGGACGGTGTAAAGTACGCAGCCGGTGGCATAGGGCATACATTGGCACTGAAAAACGACGGCACGCTTTGGGCTTGGGGTTGGAATGTTAGCGGGCAGCTTGGCGATGGCACTAACACAAACAGTCTTGTTCCAAAAATGGTGTTTAACAATGTAAAATCCCTTTCTTGTGGCTATTTTCATAGTCTTGCAATTCGAAACGACGGTACGGTTTGGGGTTGGGGACTAAATGAGTTCGGTCAAGTGGGCGGTGAGATGAGCTATGCCTTACTCCCTACGAATTTTATGAATGATGGAAAACAGGTTGCAGGCGGCATAGACCACAGCATGATACTTAAAAAGGACGGCTCATTATGGACATTGGGGGGCAATGAATTCGGTCAACTGGGCGACGGTACGAATGAGGACTCAGAAAAGCCTGTAAAAGTTAGCGATGGAATAAGCAGTATCGCTTCGGGAAGGTATCATTGTTTGGCACTGGCTACCGATGGTTCGCTTTTTGCTTGGGGTTCTAGTGAATACGGACAATTGGGCGACGGTACACATAACTCCTACGCATTGCCTATACTGATTATGGACATAGATGAAATTGTTCTGCTTGGTGATTCGAATCTCGATGGGCTTGTGAATACAGGTGATGCGGTGTTAATCCTGTGCTCGGTTTCAGACTCGATTGTGTTGAATCCCACGCAAATGCAAGCCGCAGACTTCAACTCTGACGGCAAGGTAAATACAGGCGATGCAACGGCGATACTGTTGCATATCGTTGTTTGAATCGAACACGACTAAATTGCCCCCGAAAGGGGGTTTGCTTTTGCCTTGTAACATTTACAAACCCTATAATGGAGGCTGAAGGACTTTTTGAAAGCCACGGCAATCAAACCAAAGACACACATATCAAACCTTGTAACAATTTATCGCAAAATCCCCGAAAATGCATCCATCGCTTTCAATTCGATTAGCGGATTATGCCGTTCTTGGCAAATAAGCCTAATTTCATATTCAGGGTAAACGCCATTGCATTATATAAGCATTTACATTTATGGATATGAATACCCACCTTATAAGCCCATTATAAGGTGTTTTTGGAATAAATATCTACACATTAACGCATTGGTAAGAAACTTAGTTAATAATTTTAGCTAATTTATTGAAATTCGTGCATTTTCATAAACATTTACAATTAGTGTCATGTTGTTTAATTCTGTTTATTATGCGTAGATAACTTCACAAAAAGATAACAAAATACACAAAAAAGACTATTATTTATGTCCCAACAGTGCCAAAAAGTGAAAATAAAGCAAAAACATAACGTAGAAAGAAACAACACAAGTGGCTAAAAGTGGATAATTCCGTTCTTAATTCTCACAATCGCTGTCTTAATCTTTTCATATGGATTGACAACGACTAAATATTTGCTTAATATTATCATAGATACCGAATTATTTAGTAATAACGGTAAAGATTACGGCAGAAATAAAAACTGTTAGAAAAAGGATAGTTTATTTCTAAGCTGTAATAAAGATTGGAGAGGGAGATATGAAAGAGATGAAAAGAAAGAACTCAAAAAAAAGAGCTTTCACAATCGTCGAGTTGATAATCGTTATAGCGGTTATCGGTGTATTAGCAGCAATTTTAATTCCTGCATTCACCAATATGATAGTGCGAGCCAATGCGAAGTCGGCTTTATCCGATGCTCGTAACTCGCTAACTGCTTTTTTGGCTGAAAACCTCGCTGTGGTTGACGGTCAATTAGCATCAAGCATAGTTATATTCGTAGAAAAGGCAAATCAATTCTACGTTTTCGGCTATGCAACCTCAGGCGATGATGTTGGAAAGCTCATGCAATCAGCAGGCAACCCGTTTAAGTATAAGGATTTAGCGGAACTGATTGAAGAGCGTAACTGCCCAGAAAGCGAATTAGGCACACCTACCGAAGCTGACTATGCTTTCTACCTGAGAACAACACCCTCAGGCACAGGCACAAAAACAAAGTCGATGGACGAAATCACCAACACATACATCAATATTTCGGAGCATTTAGGCGATGTATTGCCCAAGACTTCAGAAGTGTTTGACGGCTTGCTCGTTGGAACAGTTCTTGACGGAACAGTAATGCCTTCCGATGGCGGCACAAATCCCGGCGGCGCAATAGGCGGCGGCAGCACACCTGGTGGCGGAACCGAAGTAACAGTTACATTTGACCCCAACACAACGGACGAAGTTACAAATATGCCTCCGCAGGAAACACTTACTTATGACGCATATTATGAGATTCCAAACAACATTCCTGAAAGGGAAGGCTATATATTTGACGGTTGGGAGTGCGACGGCTTCACATACAATGGTGGCGCTGTCATTTCTAATGTTAAAACAAACATGACATTCTTGGCAAAGTGGGAGTTGGATATTGAATACACATTAACATTCGACCCAGATGGCGGAGCGCTCGTTCTTCCTGACGGCTTTGTTAACGGTTCATCATACCAAAACGGTACGGATATTTCCAATATCGTAATCAACACACAAGCTACAAAGGCTGGTTTCAACTTCAGCCATTGGTCAGATGGTAAATCAGAATACACATCGGATTATTCTGGCGCAATTCGTATAACGGGTGATTTGGTTCTAACTGCTGTATGGCAAGAAACAAAATACATAATTACATACGACCTAGATGGCGGTACAGGCATGAGCACAGATGGCGGTAGCCATTCACAGGGTGCAAACGTAACATTGCCCGTAACTGTTCCCACAAAGAGCGGCTTTGCATTTAATGGCTGGCTTTGCTCTGTAATGGGTACAATTTACAATGCAGGCGCAACATATCAAATGCCTGGTGCAGACTCAACTCTAACAGCACAATGGGCAAACGAATACACAGTTCATTATGAAAAGAACAGTGGCGAAGGCACAGTTCCTGCTGATACAAAATATCCTATCGGCACACAAATCACTTTAGCTGCTGGCTTAACGAGAGATAACTTCACATTCTCAGGCTGGTTAAGTAGCGTAAGCGGCGAAGGCACATTGCAACCCAATGAAGCCTACACAGTAAACAATGACGTTACATTCACAGCTCAATGGCAAAGCGTACAATACTATGTAACATACGCAGGCACAAACGCTCCTTCCGATACAAAAGGATATGCAGCAGGCGAAGAAGTTACTGTAAAGGACATCACAGGTCAAAGAGCAGGCTACGAGTTCATGGGCTATGAAGCAAGCCATGGCGGAATCCTACAGGTTGGCGATAAGTTTGCAATGCCTCAGGGCGGCACAACTCTCACAGCACTTTGGGTAAAATTATCAAAATTGACTCTCGTTATTGAGGGTACAACAAATAATGGCATGACATTGGTTCAAGACCCGAGCAAAATCGTAAATGGTAGCTCATTTGTTAAGGAATATCTAAACGTTGCTGCAGGCGCAGACATTTATGATTATCTGTTCCCTGCAACTAAGCTCTCCTATGCAGGCGAATTGTACTTATTCAGAGGTTGGGTAAATGCAGATAACCACGCTATTACTTATGGCGAAGCCTATGTTGGAGCAATTAACATGCCCGATGGAGATGCCACATTCATAGTAGCTTGGGAAGGCAACCCCTATGAGATTTCATTCAATCTAAATGGTGGTTCAGGCTCATTCTCAACAATAGAATTCTTCCCCGGCGATAATGTTACTATTCCTGCAACGAAGCCCACAATCGCAGGCGGACAGGTATTCAGCGGTTGGGAACGTTCAGACAGCGGTATTATAATAGCAGCCGGCGGTACAATCGTTAGTGCTCCTGCAAACAATATCGAACTCAAAGCACTTTGGGCGAACCCCGAATTCACAATCGAGTTTGACCTACAGGGCGGCTCAAGCGGACCCGAAAATTTAACAGTGCCTTGGGAAGCAACAGGCACATACACGATTCCTGCAACCGTTCCAAGCAAGGCAGGACATACATTCTTGCATTGGGCTTCAACTTTGGGCGGAACGATTCTCCCGGGTGGCGAAATCGACTTGTCTAAGGTTACAGTTGGAAGCACAGTAACGCTTACAGCAGCATGGCAGCCCTATCAATGGCATGTAACTTATGATGCAAACGGCGGCACAGGCACAACGAATGACGCAACCGAATACAACCATGGCACAGAGGTTACTGTAATGGCTAACGGCTTCACATACGCAGGCTTTAAGTTCCTTGGTTGGAATACAAGTGCAGACGGCGAAGGCACAAGCTATGCGGCAGGTGATAAGTTCAATATTACTGAACATACAACGCTTTATGCACAATGGGAAGTTCAAGCAGCACAGGAATACACAATTACCTTCGCAATGCAGGACGCATTCAACAATGAAGCCGCAGGCAATGTAGAAGTAAAGGTACAGCTTGCTTCTGGTGATGAATTTGTAATCAATGCCGAAAACTTTGCAGAGCATTTTGCTGGCTACAAGCCCTACGATGCAACAAGTAGGTTTGCGGCAACATACACAAAGACGATTACAGCAGGCGAAGAAACAGCAATTGACGGCGGCACAGTAAGCGTGTATGGCTATGTAACTGTTGGCAGTGATGAGTACATCAAAATCACCACAAAGGCTGGCTTTGATACGCTTGCTACAGATGTAACACACATGGGCAAGAAGTATCAGCTACAGAACAACATAACAACTGCTGTAACTGCACCTTTGGGACTTGGAAAAACTGCAAACCAGTTTACAGGTACATTTGACGGCAACGACAAGTCGATTGCATTTAGCTATCAATCCACTGCTGCAAGTGCTACAAACGTAGGTTTGTTCTCCTTTGTTGGCGCAGCTGGTAAGGTTGAAAACCTAACCGTTACATTCGGCACAATCAGAGGCTATGCAAACGTTGGTGCACTCGTTGGCTACAACAACGGTACTATAAGCAGATGTAAAGTATCTGGTACTAACGTAAACGGCGTATGGACAGACGGTTATACAAACGTAGGTGGCTTTGTAGGTGCTAACGGTGGTACTATCAACCATTCATCCTCAAATACAACCGTTACAAACGCTGGTGGCGACTGTACAGGCGGCTTTGTTGGCGTAAACCATGCTACCGGTGTAATACTTAACTCACACCATACAGGTAACGTTACAGGAAGCGCAACATCCTACTATGTAGGCGGCTTTGCAGGCGATACAAAGGGTAAGATTCAATGGTCCTCTACTAAGGGAACTACAGTTACAGGTCGTCAGTACCTTGGCGGATTTGTAGGTTCAGCATCCGGTACTATCGAATACTGCTCATCAGAATGGGCAGACGTAACAAGAAATAATACCTCGTCTGGTGCTGCAATGAGCGGATTCTGCGGATTTGCAAACGGACTAACGATACGTAACAGCTACGCAAGAGTTACAACAAGGCTAACAGGCAACACAATAAATGGTGGCTTTGCGGTAATCGGCGGTAACTCCAACACAATTACAAACTGCTACCTCTATCTTGAAGCTATGACAGCGACAGTAGCAAGCAGCAGATTCGATATTTGGGTATATGGTGGTACGATTTCACGTTCAAACTGCTATATTAAAGCGCCAAGTACCTCATACCTAAACGCAACGTATCAATTCACATTCTCGACAAACGATGCTGGTATTAAAACCAACACAAGCGGCAATACAGCTTGGGTTAACGCAGGATGCTGGGATTTCAGCGGTGCTTATGTAAAGCTAATGGCTTGGGGCGACCTATACGGCACTGCAACAGTAACATTTGATGCAAACTTAGAGGGCGTAACAAGCCCCGAAGAGATAGCGGTTGAAAGCGGCAAGAATATCACATTGCCTACGCTAACAGACCCATCAGACGAATACGTATTCTTGGGTTGGTCAACATCGTCAACGGCTACAACTGCACAACACGCTGGCGGAGCAAGCTATAAAGCACAGGGTAATGTTACACTTTACGGCGTATGGCTGAACAAGAACCAAGAATATACATTGACTCTTAACGCAAATGCACCTGCAGGTTGCACACCCGAGGCTTTCACAGATTCTGTAACGCAAAAGGTAAACACAAACTTCACATTACCTACGCTTTCAGAACCCACAGGCAACTTCCAGTTCACTGGTTGGGCTAAAACGGCTGGAGGTAATCCGACTTATGCAGGTGGTGATACATTAGAGTTCACAGAAAATGTAACACTATATGCAAGGTGGAAGATTGGAGTTAAGTTTGAAATAAATAGCTCAAGCGTATCTGCATCCAACCCCGAAACGATGTTCTCATACGCAAACACAAGCATAACAGTACCCACACCGACAGACGGGAACGGCACGTATCAGTTTGTAGGTTGGACTACAACAGGCAGCACAACAAACTACTCCGATATAGTTGCAACAGGTGGCGCAAGCTACACTGTAACTTCCCCTGTAACATTAAAGGGTTTCTGGGTTGAAAGTGGAACGCCTATGATTATCTACTTAGAAGGAACAGCAACAGGTGCTGCAGATATTCCTAGTGCCACAGAGGTAACTGGCGGAAATGGAACAATTGCAAGCAGCATTCCTAAGCTCATACCTGCCCATGCTTCTATGACAAAGGCAACAGCATACTCGTTCAACTATTGGACGAAGGCTGGAAGCTCTACTAAGTACTATCCCGGTGATTCCATTCCTGTATCGGGTGTAACAATCCTAACAGCTAACTGGACTACAGGTTGCTATGCAATAGGGTCGGTTGCAGACTACAACACATTGGCGACTCTGCAGTTAGATGGCAAACTGGATTGCATGAGAAACTATGTGCTTGCAAACAACCTATCGCTTGCAGGCTCGAGTACAATAATCGGCTCAAATGACGAGTATTATTCGGGTACATTCAATGGAAATGGCTATACGCTCAGCAACCTGCCTATATCCAGCGGTTTTAAGCAGACGGCAATGTTTGCTCTCATGGGCAAGGGTGCAACTGTTCAATACTTAAATATTGATAACTGCAATCTGCACTGCGGCACAGGAATGAGTAGTGGTTATGCAGCAATTATCTGCGCTAACTACGATAACGCAAGCGGTGGCTATGCTTACATGATTAATGTAACTATTTCTAACTGCTCGGCTACTGGCGGAACAGATGGCTTCAATGGTATTTGGTCGGCATACGAGGATTCCTATATTTCGAGAAATACACATTGTAAAGTTACAAATACAGTAGAGGGCAACTAAGTCGAAATAGGTATATTTCGCAAAATCAAGCTATGCGGGGAAAATTCCCCGCATAGCAACCACAGAACAAACAGAATATCAGAACAAACTAATTTCAATGCAGAAAAAAATGAGGGGGGGAGAAAAATGAAAAAGACGATTAAAATAATAGCTTTGTTGCTTGCCTTCGGTATGCTTATGATGCTATTTAGCGCATGTGCCAAAAAGAAGGACGAGCTTGAGGGTGCAGGAGACATCAATGACGAGGATATGACAGGCGGAAGCAATACTCAAGCACCCGCAAATACAAACCAAAGCAATGATATCCCGCAAAACGAGTTCACAAGCCTTATGCCTGAGGTTGATGCAATGGTAAAAGGTGTAATGAACAACGATTTCGGCACAACAGTAATCTATGATGCGGTAACGGAAGCGGAGTTTGCTCAAATAGTTCAGGCGGCAAAGAACAAGGGCTTCACAGTTGAAGCTACAGAGGGCGAGCTGCAATACTTGGCACAGAACGAAAGCGGTATGTTTATTCAAGTTTTAGTGATGGATGATGCACTGCGGGTTTCTGTTTATTCCAATGCGGCACACCTTAACTAATCCGTAGGCTTAGTTATATGAAAAATGCAGAATTAGGAACGCTGGTGGCAATCAATACATAGGAGCAATGACGGGCTATAACGAGGGCACAATTACGAATTGCCATGCGGTAGGAAGTGCCTTCAATTCGATTTCCAACTCTGGCGATACCTTTGTGGGCGGCTTTGTAGGCTACAATGACGGCACAATAAGCCATTGCACCGTTTCGGCAAGCACTCAGGTATCAAGTGGCGGCTCATACATAGGCGGCTTTGTTTTGGTAAATATAGGAGTAATAACGGATTGCCATGCAACAGTAAAGACCCTCACAAGCGGTACTGCAGGGCTGTATACAGACGGCTTTGCTGGACAGAACTTCGGCACAATAACTTGGAGTTCATCAACAGGAGTGGGAACTGCCGCAACCATAACGGGCAGAACCTATGTAGGCGGCTTCCATAGGCTATGGTTATGGCACTGTAGAGTATTGCTCAACTGAATGGGGAACAATACGCAGCAACAATACGGCTGGTCAATATGTAGGCGGCTTCATAGGGCATTCGTTAGGCACAACCATAAAGAACTCCTATGTAAGAGTACTTACACAATTCCAGCCCAAAGCGAACTCGGCAGGCTGTAGCGGCATCGGGACATACAAGCGTTGAGAATTGCTATATGTATTCCAAGTCGTATTCAAATTCAGCGAACTCAAACATGGATATTTGGATTTCGGGCGGAACGATTTCAACGTCAAACAACTACATAGCAACAACGGCTACAGCAACTCAACACGCAAAATACGGCTTCACTAAGGTTGCAGATGATATTGAACTTAAAGCGGCTACAAGCGCAAATGCGGTTTGGATTGGTGCAAATTGCTGGAACTTTGAAGGAACGGTTGTATTACTAAAGACTTGGGAACAATTAAGTAGCTAACCTAAGCGGAATAAAGCGGAGGGAAACCTCCGCTTTATTCTTGAATAAGCGGTTAAATGCAAAATGAGGGAATGCAGAACGCAAAATCAAGCAAGATTCCATGCGGCGAATTGCTATACCTATTAAGCGTAGGGGTGCGTATTGCGCGTCCGCCAACAACAAATACTACGCAAAATGCAAAGAGCATAATCAATCACGCCGTAACATATACAGATTACAAAACGCAAAATCATAAAAGATACTATTGTGTCAAGAGTTAATGGAAAGTATCAGAACATAGGTAAGTCAGTTATCTTGTTTTTGAGTGTAAAAGCAACGCTCCACTGTGGTTTTGGTTGATTCCACCAATGAACCCATGCATTGCAATAATGATATTCTACACTTTGATTGAGTTCATACCTAAGTATCATACTAAAAAGCACACAATGCAAAAACAACACGCAATATTAACAAGAAGTTACTATTTTTTTCTATAAATCACCTATATATAATATAAACGGGAAACGAGTTACTTAAAGTATAGATTTTCACAATAAACCGCTTTTTATTCGTTAACTTCCCGAATTTATAAATTGTATGTCTTAATGTTTTATTGAACTTCACAACAATTAGCTAAAAATAAGAAAATTAAGGCAGAGTTATGTTCTCAAAGATAAAATTGTGATTGAAACTTGATTCCATCTAATCTTTTAATCTAAATTTTCAAATACAAAACATAATGTAATGTTCACATTGCTTGACAATGTGAGGATTAAGAATGTAATATTGTATTAGGC
>JAAZFD010000260.1 GCA_012511925.1 Clostridiales bacterium | reverse complement strand
ATATCATAGCGGGGGTATTGTCATTAGTGTTTACTCTGTTCAATGGGTCGGCAACGACTGATTTACGCAAAAATCCCTTTTCATAACCCTCTCGAACACCTTGGTTGATAGCATCGATTAGATTCCCTACTATATGAACGTCTTGCCCGATTTCTAAGAAAACACAAGCCACCCCTGTGTCTTGACATATCGGAATGCGCTCATATCCCGCAATATCTTGATTCTGAATCAGTACATCTAACATAAAACTAGCAACTGTACCATGTTCTTCATCAAAATGTGCGTCAATTAGCTTATTCCATATATCCTCAGGCAAGCTGTAATTGGCTTTCATACAAAGCCTGCAAATGGTTTCGGTAACATTTTTTGCTTCAATTTCTCTCATTAGCACTCATTTCCATATCAAAGGTGAATTATAGTATTCCTCTAAACAGAGTTTATTTTCGAATAAATAGGTAGCCAAATCTACACCAACATATCTGTAGTGATACGGCTCGAATTTAATTCCCGTAAGCCTTGTTTTGTCATGGTTGTATCTTAATATAAAGCCATACATATAGGAGTTATTCGCCAACCATCTGAAATTCTGTGTGTTTTTGAAATTATTGTTTGCAAAGGGTGCAGACACACAGGTTATATCGAAGGCGTAGCCTGTTTGATGCTCGCTTGAACCTGGATATGCGCTTCCAAGCGGCTCGTATAGAACTCTGCCATATCGTTTGTTCTGAGAAACACGATAATTCCATAAACCCTCTTGCTCCTTATATGACCTATAAGTATTTTTGAGAAAATAGCCTGTAACGCCAGCTTCTTTTGCAGCAGCCATCATTTCGGAAAATGCTTGAATTGCTTCGGAATTTGCAAGCGCATTTTTGTTGGATAGTGTAACTAAAGAAGAATCTATGTAATCGGTAACCTTTACCAAACCAGCAGGAACGTAATCATTGCTAAGCCTATGATTTATGTTTATTAGCGTTTCGCAAGTTACCTCCAAAACATTTACAAATGGCGCATCGCCAATAAAGAATGGAGTAGGAGTAGGCGAAGGCGCAGGAGTAGGCGAAGGCGCAGGTGTCGGCTTTGGAGTAGCAGTAGGAGCAGGAGTTATAGCTACATTCTCTAAATCATATTCTATGTCGGCTTTCAACGCACCCAAGGGAATATTACCCTTGCTGTCAGAGGGATAAAAAGCTGAACTTTTATCTGGATAGGCGGCGTATGTTCTATAAACCTCTTCGCCATTCTTGTCCACATAATAAAAACAACAATCTATGTTTTTAACTTGATAATAGCCCTGTGGAATTTGGTTTTTTTGCGGGACAGAAATATTAGGCTTACCCAACTTTTCGCTTTTTGCATCATCAACTACTTGAACGGGTATAACATTACCATTATCAGAAGTTTTAACAGAGCATATACCCTCAATCACATCAACGGTGTTCCCGTCTTTTACCGTTTTTACTGCACAAGCAGAGCGATAATTTACCTTGCCCTTTTCATCAGTAAACGCATAAACATCAATATTATTCTTGGCTTTATTATAATAGGTGTAGCCGTATTCTGTTAAATCTCTATTGTATTCACAGCTCAACGAGATAAAAGTTTTTGTGTTGGATATGTTTGTGGATTTTGAACTATTAGGCTGGGAATAATGCTGGATATCTTCAAAATTAGTGCTGTCAGCAAGCGTGTTTCTTTCGCATGAGCTAAAAGTCATGCAAGTCAAAACCACTAAACAAATAGCAAGAATTGAATATATACTTTTCATTTTATTCGCTAAACCTCCACAACTAATATAGAGTATAACATTAAAAACACAGTAATTCAAATAAAATTTAAAGTGGATTTTTGTTTCTCTTGTAATAATATAGATAACTTTATGGTTGAGTTATTACACTATGGAGAAATGATGCAAGTCTGGAAACACTTTTAGCT